>CAJXVY010000104.1 GCA_913062665.1 uncultured Micrococcales bacterium | reverse complement strand
TTTACATCGAGCAAGCTGAAGCGCTCCCCCGGTTGATTGGACAAAACGATGCTGCCCGGAATCTTCACTCGCGCCTTTGCGATGACCACGCCATCGTCGGCGCTTGCAACCCCTGCGCCAACTAATACCCGCTCTGCCATAAACAAATTCTAGGTCGGCATAGACTTAAGGACATGCCAAGCTTGAAAATCGCCTCAGTAAACGTAAATGGAATCCGCGCAGCTCACCGAAAGGGGATGCTCGACTGGGTAAAGGAGACCAACCCGGACATCCTTGCCTTGCAGGAGGTTAGAGCAGGGGACACAGACATCAAAAAGATAGTTTCAGAAATGGGACTAGTCGAAGATGGAGGACCGTGGCACCTTGATCACGACGAAGCCTCTCAAAAGGGACGTGCAGGTGTTGCAGTTTTATCTAAACTCCCAATCAAATCCCGTTCAATCAAGTTAGGCGCAGATGATTTTGACTCGGCGGGAAGATGGTTGGAAACTGAATTTGATGTTGACGGAAAAAAACTCACAGTTGTCAGCATCTATGTCCACTCCGGTGAGGTGGATTCGCCCAAGCAGGTGGAGAAATACAAATTCCTGGACGCCATGACCGAGCGAATGCGAGAGCTAATAAAGCAGGAATTAGTTCTGTTGGTTGGTGATCTGAATGTTGGCCACACCGAACTGGACATCAAAAACTGGAAGGGGAATCTGAAGAATTCGGGATTTTTACCAGAGGAGAGAGCTTATTTTGATGGCTTCATGAGCACCCAAGGGTGGATTGATGTTGGTCGTGCAGCTCACCCTGATTCACCTGGTCCTTATTCTTGGTGGTCCTACCGTGGACAAGCTTTCGACAACGATGCGGGGTGGAGAATCGATTATCATCTGGCCACACCTAAACTTGCAGAACTGGCAAGTGGCTATCAAGTTCATAGAGCCCCCAGCTACGATACTCGTTGGAGTGATCACTCACCTGTGGTTGCCAACTATTCACTGTGAATGGCGGAGAGATGACAAAACCTAACCTGCTATCGGGGATGCAGCCGAGTGCTTCATCACTTCACCTGGGTAATTACCTTGGAGCCCTAACCCAGTGGGTGGCCATGCAGGAAACTCACAACGCTCACTACGTAATAGTCGACTTGCACGCCATCACGGTTCCGCAAGATCCAAAACTATTGGCCGAGAACACCCGAAAAACAGCCGCTCAATACATTGCGAGTGGTTTGGATGTTGAGAAGTCAACCCTCTTTGTTCAGTCACAAGTTCCAGCCCACTCAGAACTAGCCTGGATTCTGAACTGCATTACAAGCTTCGGCGAGGCCAGCCGCATGACACAGTTCAAAGACAAAAGTCAAAAGGGTGGGAGTGATAATGCATCAGTGGGTTTGTTCACCTATCCAATTCTGCAGGCTGCCGATATCTTGCTCTACCAACCCAAGGCTGTGCCAGTTGGTGAAGATCAGCGACAACACCTAGAACTCACCAGAAACATTGCTGAAAGATTCAATAATCGCTACGGGAAAGTATTTGAAATGCCAGAGGCGATTATTTTGAAGGAGACTGCGAAGATTTACGATCTTCAGAATCCAACTGCAAAAATGAGCAAATCAACTGCCGAACCGAAGGGTCTGGTAAACCTTTTGGATGAGGATTCAACAATCTCAAAGAAAATCAAATCGGCGGTAACCGACACCGATGGTGAAATTCGCTTCGATTACGAAAACAAACCAGGTGTTTCAAACCTATTGGGAATTTTTGCAGCAGTTAGCGATAGAAGCATTTCTGAGATTGTGGACGAGTTTGCAGGAAGTGGTTACGGTGAGCTCAAAACAGCCGTGGCTGACAGCGTGATAGAGGCCGTTGCCCCAATTCGAGAGAAAACTAACGAGCTTATGGCGAATCCGGATTACCTAGACCAGCTGCTTGCTCAGGGTGCGGAAAAAGCACGCGCAACCGCCAATAAGACACTCAGTGACGTTCAGGGTGCGCTTGGCTTTATTCCTAATCGGAATAACTGAGCAAAAAGGAGTATTGTTCTAAGTGTGCTTCGGGGTCAGTGAAAATCTGAACCGGCGGT
>CAJXVY010000103.1 GCA_913062665.1 uncultured Micrococcales bacterium | reverse complement strand
AACTAGTCGATGACCAACCTTAAGTTCCTATCTGCCACGGCGGAACCAGCTCTGCTGGATCTGCCGTGGCATTTAGCTTTGGAGGACTGGCCAGAGGACAAAATAGCCGCCCTGCCAAAAGGTATCTCCAGACACACTGTTCGCTTCGTAAAACTCGATGACCACGTAATCGCAATAAAAGAAACTCTTTTCGATCTCGCCAAGCGAGAGTATGAAATGTTGCGAGACCTAGAAAAACTGGAGGTTCCATGCGTGGAGCCATTTGCAATCGTTTCGGGAAGAACAACTGAATCCGGTGAGGATTTGCCGGCAGTTCTGATTACACGTCACCTGAAATACTCTCTTCCTTATAGAGCCATGTGGTCACAGGGAATTAAGGACCAAACCGCGAAGAGACTGGTTGATGCACTTGCTTTGCTGCTGGTGAGGCTTCACCTGATCGGTTTTTTCTGGGGAGACGTATCCCTTTCCAACACTCTCTTCCGAAGGGACGCTGGAGCATTCGCTGCCTACCTTGTGGATGCTGAAACGGGTCAGCTCTATGAATCAAGGCTTTCCAATGGGCAGCGAGAGAATGATTTGGAAATTGCTCGGGTAAACATTGCTGGTGAGCTTATGGATTTGGTTGCTAGCGGCAAGGCACAGGATGTTGACCCAGTTGCAATCTCCCAACGAATAGTTGAGAAGTACCACTCACTTTGGAAAGAACTCACTGAGGCGCAGGCCTTCAGCGGTGACGAGCGCTACAAAATCGAAGAGCGAGTGAGAAGACTTAACGAGCTTGGTTTTGACATCGAAGAGATGCGAATGGAGAGCGCGCCGGGAGGAGCAGAGATAAAGATCCAGCCAAAGGTGGTCGATGCAGGGCATCACCAGCGAAGGCTGATCAGACTGACTGGTCTAGACGTAGAGGAAAACCAGGCTAGGAGACTTCTAAACCAGATCGATGAGTTTGCCCTGCATGACCAGCGTGGCGGGGACGAGGAGATGGTGGCTCACCGCTGGCTGAGTGAGGTATTCGAACCCGTGGTTAACGCAGTTCCTCGAGAACTTCGATCGAAGTTAGAAAACGCAGAGCTTTTTCATGAGGTTTTGGAACACCAATGGCAAAAAGCAAATGAATTAGAGCGAGATATTGACCTTCTCGAAGCAGTTCAAAGCTACACAGAAGAAGTCTTGGTAAATCGCAGAGACGAGTCTGCATACCTTGGGACAACTACCGAGATGATCACCCTTCCAGATCCTGTTCCCTCCGGAGAGTTAGTCATTGACGAAGAAGAAGGAGACTGGCGGGATTTGGTCTAGCGGATCTTTGAGATTTCGTAAAGAGCGAGTGATGCCGCAACCGAGGCGTTTAGGGACTCAACCTCTGAGCTAATCGGAATGCTTACTATCTGATCGCAGGATTTGCGAACAAGCTGGCTAATGCCCTTACCCTCAGCGCCTACAACAACCACCAGCGGCTGATCGGCAAGCTCCAGATCGGGAAGGCTTACATCGCCATCGCCATCAAGACCGACAACAAACAACCCCTGTTTTTGATATTCCTTGAGGGCTGCATTTAGGTTTGCAGCCATGGCAACCGGCAACCTTGCGGCTGCCCCTGCAGAGGTTTTCCAAGCAGCTGGAGTCATCCCCACGCTCCGGCGGGAAGGAATCACCACCCCACTTGCACCAAAGGCTGCAGCCGATCGGATAATGGCACCCAAGTTTCTGGGGTCGGTGATTCCATCGCAGGCAATGATCAGCGGTTTTGTTCCGGTTAGCAGGTCATTCGGGTTTGCATAGTTATAGGGCGGAACCTGCAAGACAACTCCCTGATGAACACTGTCGAAACCAGCAAGTCTTGAAAGCTCGGGTTTTGTTAGCTCTGTAATCGGAATAGATCGGGCATTGGCAATTGAGATGATCTCTTTCATACGGTCATCCATCTCAAGTTGATTGGCAATCATCAGTGCCTTTGCTGGAATTTTTGCCCTGAGTGATTCCAGAACACTGTTTTTACCGCTGACAACGTCATTGGTTGGCGCTTGTCTTTTTTGTCGGGTTTGCGGTCTTTGCTTAGCTTTATAGGCTTTGTGGTTGGGCCTGTCCTCTGCCTTCGGGGTCGGTCCCTTACCAGCAAGTTTTCTTCTTCCGTGACCGCCTGTGCCAACGGTGGGTTTTTT
>CAJXVY010000102.1 GCA_913062665.1 uncultured Micrococcales bacterium | reverse complement strand
AAGATGAGCCTTGCTGACCACCTGCGGGAGCTCAGAAAGAGACTTTTCTGGATAGCTGGTTTCATTTTGATCGGGACAGTCGGAGGGTGGTTTCTTTTTGAACCGGTGTTTTCCCTGTTGCAACAGCCAATTCTTGACCTGAGCCAACGCCAAGGCGTCAACGCAACTGTCAACTTTGGGACCATCGTTAGCGCCTTTGACCTTAGAATCCAGGTTTCAATTTTTTTGGGATTATTGGTGTCTTCGCCATTTTGGCTTTACCAAGTTTGGGCTTTCGTTACCCCGGGTCTAAAGAAGAACGAAAGGCGCTACTCGGCAGCGTTTATAGCAAGTGCTGTTCCGCTGTTCTTGATTGGCACATACATAGCTTGGGTATCTCTTCCAAACTTTGTCGTTGTCCTTCTGGGCTTCACTCCCGAGGGAAGTTCTAATGTGATCAATGCCAGTCAGTATGTTCTTTTCGCAATCAGGGTTTTGTTTATTTTTGGTTCCGCGTTCGTTATGCCGGTGGTTTTGGTGCTGATGAATTTCATTGGCCTACTAGAGGCGAAAAGCATACTTCGAGGATGGAGGTTTGCAGTATTCGTTATTGCAGTTATAACAGCCCTGGCAACTCCGACTGCCGAGCCGATATCGATGCTGCTGTTGATGATTCCTCTGATAATTCTCTATTTCATGGCAGCTGGAATTGCCTATTTGAACGATAGAAGAAAACAAAAAAAGGCAGACAAGCTCTCAGAAGGACTTGATAGTTGAGTGAACCCAGTCCCGCAGAGCGGTATAAAGCGGCAAAGCAAAAATCTAAGTTGACCGAACTTGCTAAATTTTCTGAACAGCTCCCTTTCGGATTGGATGAATTCCAATTAGCGGCCTGCGAGGCACTCTCAAATGGCAAAGGTGTCCTGGTTGCAGCACCGACCGGTGCTGGGAAAACTGTCGTGGGCGAATTTGCGATTCATCTAGCTCTTGCCAAAAACCAGAAGGTTTTTTATACGACTCCAATCAAGGCTCTATCAAACCAAAAATATGCCGAGCTTGTGGCCAGATATGGCAGAGACCGAGTTGGTTTGCTGACTGGAGACAATAACCAGAACTCCAATGCACAGATTGTGATCATGACTACGGAGGTCCTGAGAAACATGATCTATGCGGGGAGCACAACTCTGATTGATCTTGGCTACGTGGTAATGGATGAAGTTCACTACCTAGCCGACCGATTTAGGGGTGCTGTGTGGGAGGAAGTAATTCTGCACCTTCCGAAAGATGTGCAGGTGGCATCTTTGTCAGCAACTGTTTCTAACGCAGAGGAGTTTGGTGCTTGGCTTGCCGAAGTCAGGGGCGACACAGAGATTGTTGTTAGCGAACACAGGCCGGTTCCACTGCATCAGCACGTTTTATTTGGAGATGAGCTAATAGAACTTTTTGACGCCAAGAGTGGCCAAACAAAAGTGAATCAAAACCTGCTCCAACGACACCAGAGCAAACTTCGGACACCCTCTCACAGAACAAGGGGTGGTAAGCAAGGTCGATATATAAAGCGGCAAAACCAAATTGAGCGGCTTACCAAGCCTGAGGTTGTGGAGGTCCTTGAGCAACAAGAGCTGCTGCCCGCAATATTTTTTATTTTCAGTCGAATTGGATGCGAAAAAGCTGTTGAGGCCTGTTCAAGGTCAAACCTCAGGCTCACCAACAGAGATGAACAGGATGAGATAAGAAGACAGGTTGAACTGAGATGCGCATCAATTGCCGATGAGGATCTTGACACCCTTGGATACTTCGAATGGTTGGCCGCCTTGGAAAAGGGCTATGCAGCCCACCACGCCGGAATGCTTCCCGCGTTCAAAGAAGTAGTTGAGGAGCTTTTTCAACAGAAATTGGTGAAGGTTGTCTTCGCAACTGAAACTCTTGCCCTTGGCATCAATATGCCAGCAAGAACTGTGGTTTTAGAAAAACTTGACAAGTTCAATGGTGAGTCACGGGTTGGAATTACCCCGGGGGAGTACACGCAGCTAACCGGGAGAGCGGGCAGAAGAGGGATAGACATAGAGGGTCACAGCGTCATCCAGTGGAGCTCGCAGTTGGACCCAAACAGCGTTGCTGGACTAGCCAGCAGAAGAACTTACCCCTTGAATTCAAGCTTCAGACCCACTTACAACATGGGGGTGAACCTAATATCGGCTTTTGGGATGGAGCTCGCCAGCAGCATTTTGGAAAAGTCCTTTGCCCAGTACCAGGCAGACAAATCGGTGGTTGGAATTGCAAGCAACATTGA
>CAJXVY010000101.1 GCA_913062665.1 uncultured Micrococcales bacterium | reverse complement strand
GAAAATTTCAAATTCAACGTTGCCGTTGCCAAGACCATGGAGTTGGTGAATGCTTTGAGAAAAGCAATTGACTCAGGTTGCGGAGCAGGAAACCCAGCTGTTCGAGAAGGTGCAGAAGAGCTGGCTAAGGGTCTAAGCCTTTTTGCTCCATATGTTGCCGAAGACATGTGGCACCTTCTGGGTCATGAATCCCCTGTTGCATTGGCGGGCTTCAGGGATATCGACGGGGAACTTCTAGTTCAGGACTCGGTAACAGCGGTGGCTCAGGTGAATGGCAAATTGAGGGACAAGTTCGAGGTCTCTGTAGATATCTCTGAGAAAGAGCTTGAGGCTCTCGCAATGAACAGTGAAAATGTCAAGCGAGCCATTGGTGAGTCAGAAATAGCAAAGGTCATCATTAGAGCCCCAAAGCTTGTCAACATTGCCGTCAAAAGCTAGCTCTATCCACATTCTTTCCCAGCATTAGCCAGTGGCAGCATTCGCTATATAAGTTTCAAAAATGGAGTTTCTGGAGAGCGTAAAAAATCGCCTGCAATCCGCAAACAAGTTGACGATGGTGCTTGTGCTAGCTCTCGCGCTTCTAATCGGGTGGATTCTTTGGCCGCAGACCGAGACCGAGACCATTGCCTTCGAGACTGAAGAGTTGAGCAGTGCTTCAAATTCCGAGATTAGTGTTCACTTGATTGGAGAGGTTGTTAATCCCGGCCTCTATCAACTTCCAATCGGCAGCCGAGTGAATGACGTCGTTGACATTGCGGGAGGGCTAAAGGCCAACGCCAGCCTATCCAGCGTCAATCTTGCTCGAATTTTGGTAGATGGCGAGCAGGTGATTATCAAAAGCGCAGAGCAACATCAGGAAGAGCTTGATGCCAAAATCAGCATCAATGACGCTGATGCCGAAAAATTAGATTCATTACCCGGGGTTGGCCCTTCAATCGCGGCAAGGATAATTGAACACAGGGAGCAAAACGGACCATTCAGATCAGTTGAGCAACTTACAGAGGTCAGCGGGATTGGCCCGAAGATGCTAACCAACATAAGGGACCTGGTCCGTCTTTGATTGTTCTAGCGACAGGCGTCTGGATATCTAGACTTGTTGAACTTTTGGTCTCCCCTATTGCATCTCTGATCGTGTTTGCAATTGGCTTTATCTTTGTTACCCGAGCTGAGCGAAGGCTCACATCTTTTGCAATTCTCGTTTTTGTAATTTCCCTTGCTTCCTCAATGTTCCAAATCTGGAATTCAGTGGACAGGCAGGAGCGGGCGGTTATTGAAAACGAGCTAAGCCTGGATGGTGAGTTTGAAGTTCAAAGCGACAGCTCACCCTACGGATCCGGTTTCAGAACCTGGATCGAATTTTCATCTGAGGAATTTGGTCCACTTTTGGGTTCACTCATTGATGAGAGAGGGGAGTTCAAGTGGGGAGAAATCTACTCAGCCCGTCTCAGCTTTGAACCTAATTGGGGTCCTTCCAGAGGGGAATTTATTGCTACGACGATTAACAACCCGGTGCTAATAGAAAACCCGGGATTCATCCAAAATCAGATTGGAAGCATTCGACAAAGCTTTATTCAGTCAATTGATGGAGTAACCCCTGACAGCACCGGCTTAGTTGCCGGTCTTGCCGTTGGAGAAAGAACCCTACTTTCCGAGCAAACCAGCGAAAACATGCGCAGGGTTGCATTGACCCATCTTGTTGCCGTCAGCGGGGCTAACTGTGCAATTGTGCTTGCCAGTGTCTATTTCGGTCTCGGGCTTTTGAAAGTCAGACGCGAGCATAGGTTTGTAGCAGCACTGATTTCCTTAGTTTTATACATCCTGGTTGTCGGCTTTGACCCCAGCGTTCTTCGGGCAGGTTTCATGGCTGCGACTGTCATTCTGGCAATGTGGCTGGGCAGGGGTGTAGCCCCAATCAGAGCACTTGCCCTATCAATGATTATTCTTTTGAGCTTCGACCCCTGGCTGGCGATTGATTTTGCTTTCGCACTCAGCGTTTTCTCCACTTTGGGGATTCTGGTACTGGCCCCAGCAATTTATCAACGGCTTTCAACCATCCCCAAACCTCTGGCAGTTGGCCTCGCTGTAAGTTTTTCGGCGCAGCTTTACTGCATTCCCGTGATGCTTATGCTGCAGCCAGAGCTTCCAATATTTGGAGTGATTGCAAATATTTTGGCTGAACCGATGGTTGCACCTGTGACAGTTCTGGGAATAATGGCTGTTTTCTTATCTCCTGTTTTGCCTTGGTTGAGTTCCTTGCTGAGCTTTGTTGCAAGTTTTGGAACATGGTGGA
>CAJXVY010000100.1 GCA_913062665.1 uncultured Micrococcales bacterium | reverse complement strand
GATGACCTTCGCACCAAGAGAAGCCGCAAACTCGCCAAATTCAGCTGTTTCGTAGCGATTGGAATTCTGGCTCTCCAACGCATCTGGGAACGTCCGCTCATTTGGAAGTACTGCCGTGTTTCCTTGATCGGGAAGATTAAAAAATGTGGTGTGCTCATCAGTGGTTCTATAAGTTCCGGGCATGCCACAAATTGGATGATCGCCAACTGATGCCGAGATTTTTTCAAGAATAGGTCTGATGGTGTTTGGCCCCTGGAAACAATTTGTCCCCACCACATTGGCACCAGCCTCGGCCAGAAGCTTGCAGGCGTCTTCAGGTGATACTCCATCTCTTAGTTCACCAGTTGCAAAGACAGCGACATTGACAATTGAGGGGAGTCCAACCGCTTGAATTTCCTCTAACGCGATTTTTGCCTCTTCGAAGTAATACATGGTTTCCGCAACAATTAGCTCGGCACCTTCCTCTTTTGCCCAGCCGACCATTTCTCTGTACATCTGGCGAACTTTTTCTTTGCTGGAGGGGTCTTCTGGATCAAATATGTTTGAGTTTGAGATATTTCCGGCTAGAAATACTTTGCGGCCCAATTGCTCAGATTGCTCCTCGGCAACTGATTTGGCGATTCTCAAAGCCTCTCTGTTTAGAGGTTCCAACAGGTGCTCTTCGCCGATAATCCTCATTTTTTCGCGGTGTCCGTTGTACGTGAAAGCGAGTGCAATATCACTTCCCGCTCTCACAAAATCAGTTGTGACTTGCCTAAGAACCTCGGGGTGGTCAAGGGCAACTTTGGGAACGAATTCGCCGGCGGTTAGATATCCGCGCCTTTCAACCTCGAATAGATAACCACCCGCTAAAACGATTGGTTCAGAATCATTTAGTCTCTCTACAAAGCTTGCCATTTAAACCTCCGTACATGACTCTATCTGTTTCTAGGTTCTTGACCGTTCTTGTAAGTAACAATCGGCACATAAGGACTCGTATGTTACTTCCACACCGTCAATAGCCACCTGTTCTCCATCAAATACGAAGCGACCGTCAAACAATCGACCGTTGAACATAGCTTTTTTGCCACATCTGCAAATTGTTTTCAGTTCCTCCAGACTGTGTGCTATTTCAAGCAATCTTCGACTTCCTGGAAAGCTCTTCGTCTGAAAGTCTGTTCTGATGCCGTAGGCCAGCACAGGGATATTGTCAATCACCGCAAGTTCGAGCGCTTGATTTACCTGTTCTTCGGTCAAAAACTGTGATTCGTCAATCAGCAGGCAGGCAATTGGTTGGTCCTGCTTGGCCATTTCATTTGCAAGTTCCCAAAAACTTTCGCGGAGATTCATATCTGGAGTTAGCAGCAGGTCCACCGAGCGAGTTACCCCGAGGCGACTGACGATATTCCTCTCACCCTTTTTATCAACTGAAGGTTTAGCAAGCAGCACGTGCTGATTTCTTTCTTCATAGTTGTGGGCAGCCTGCAACAGCGCAGTGGACTTACCAGAATTCATCGCACCGTGGCGGAAGTAAAGCTTGCTCATGTTGGTTCTAATGCTATAGCTAGAAAGGTACTGAACACTGCAGCTTTTATTTGCCGACCAACTTGGACCTCACTTCAAACTTGAGGAAAAAGCACTTTTGCCAGAGGTGCTCAGTCAATTTCGAAAGCGCAGATATCACAGACAAAAGGCCCACCTTATTCTCTCTGCGGTACGGCGCAGAGCTTTAGACCCTGACATCGAGTTGGTTTCCTTGGACTCCTACCGAGACACTCCAAATTCAGTTTCAACCGTTGTTAACCCAACCAGCTACAACCAGAGAAAGTTGGTCCAATCATTAGGTCTAGAGGTGTTTCCAAGTCGCGGTTTTGTTGCCAGCGAAGAGGATTTTGCTGAATATGCCAAGTCCAAAGCCGGAAAAAGGCTGGTTTTGGAAGATTTTTATAGAAAACAACGGGCGAGAACTGGTCTATTGATGAAAGATGGCCAGCCGGTTGGAGGTCAATGGAATTTCGATCACGATAACCGGTTGCCGCCGCCCAAGGAACAAACGCTTGGCGTTTCCGAGCCTTGGTATCCGGAAGAAGACGACATTGATGCGCAAGTTAGGCAAGACCTAGACAAGCTGGAGTCCGAGGGAGTCAGATTTTCAGGAAATGATGGTCCCAGGTTATTTCCCGCGAGCCGAGATGAGGCATTGGCCGCTCTAGACCATTTCGTGGAGAAACGGCTGGATTTGTTTGGACCCTATGAGGATGCGGTTTTGAAGTCCGATTGGGCCATGAGTCACAGCCTTCTGAGTGCGCCGAT
>CAJXVY010000099.1 GCA_913062665.1 uncultured Micrococcales bacterium | reverse complement strand
CTCGGCCTTGAGGCTCAACAGAGAGGGTTTTGATGTGGTTTTCTCTCCAATGCAAACAATTGGAAGCTTTGGAAAGAGATTTAGATTGATACTGACGGTTCATGATCTGATCTACTACACACACCCAAAGCCACCTAGTTATTTCAATCCTCTAATTAGGGTCCTCTGGAGGTTGTATCACACCAGTTTTTGGCCCCAAAAGCTGATACTGAGTGCTGCCGATGAGGTAGTTACTGTCTCCCAAACGACCAAGGACCTGATACGCAAAAATCGGCTTACCAAAAAGCCAGTGACGGTGGTTTACAACGCTGCTTCCCAGATACCGATAGTTCAGGCTCAAACCGAGAGAAAAATCGTTTATATGGGCAGTTTTATGCCGTACAAAAATGTCGAGGATTTGATTGAGGCACTTGCGGATTTGCCCGACTATAAATTGGTTTTGCTCTCAAAAATCAATGATCGGGACAGGCAAAGGTTGCAGTCACTAGCAGATCAATTAAATGCAAGGGTTGAGTTTGAGAACGGAGTCACGGATAGCACTTATGCTGAACATCTTGCTAGCGCCACCGCTTTGGTGCACGCATCGAGCGATGAGGGATTTGGGATTCCGATAATTGAGGCAATGAGTGTTGGGTGTCCGGTGGTTTGCTCCGATATTCCAATTTTCCGAGAAATTGCCGGCGAGGAAGGCTTATTTTTCAATATCGGGGACAAACGCCAACTAATTGAGCAGATTCAGGTTGCGGCCGAAATTAGAGAACAACGAAAAGTGAGTTTGATGGGGAGGGCAAGCAGCTTCAGTTGGGATAAATCGGCTGAAGATTTGGCAAGGCTACTTTTCTAGACCAAGTGCTGCCGGTTCCCAGCCGTCGACTTGCCAGCTGGTTGCGTATCTAAAAGTGTGTAGAGATGCGTTCATGAGCCTCTCACCCTTTGGAGGAAGATTGTGGTCGGTAACCAGGTTCAAAACGAAACGAATCAATGCGCCGTGTGTGACTACCAGCACTCGCTTCCCTGAGTATTTATCGCGAGCATCATCAAGTAGCTTTTGGGACCTACTGAAAACACTGAACTCGCTCTCGGCTCCAGGAATTGACTCCAATTTGGAATACCTTTGGTGCCACTGTTCATAGGTCATACCTTCACCAATCCCGAAACTCCTCTCAAGCAGCCGCTCTGAAATTTCTGCCTCAACACCAATTGCCCGAGAGAGGATCTCCGCACTCTGCCTAGCTCGACCCAGGGGAGAGGTCAATAAAACATCCCATTGGCCAATCGCTGATGCGGCCAACTCAACCTGCTTGATTCCCGATTGGTTTAGTGGAATATCTGCAGTGCCCTGCAGTCGCATATTGATATTCCAATCAGTTTGCCCGTGACGGAACATCCCTAAAACTGTCTCAGTCATTGAGAAGCCCTGGCAAGCAATCAACAATTGGGCTGTTTATTTTTGCCGTCACAAGTCCGTCTGCTTTGGTTGGCCCCTTGTTCACGACCACCACGGGCTTTTCCTGCTTGAGTGCAGACTTGATCAGTCTCAGTCCGGAATTGACTGAAAGCGACGAACCAAGCACCAGAAGAGCTTCGTGATTTTCGACAAGCTGATCCGCTTTGCGGGCCCGGTCCTGGGGGACACTCTCACCAAAGAAAACGACATCTGGTTTGTAAAAGCCACCACAGTGAGAACAGGGCGGGACCAAAAAGTCCTCACTTACCTCAATTTCAGCATCCCCATCTGGGCTTATTTCAACTTCCAAATCCCGCTTAGCATTCGGATTCAGCTCGTGGAGAAGGCGGTCCATTTCATCCCTAGAGATGATTGAACCACAGCTCATGCAGACGACTCTGGATAAAGTTCCATGCAACTCGAGGACATCTTTAGAGCCAGCCTGTTGGTGAAGACCGTCAACGTTTTGTGTGATTACGGGAAGGTTGGTTCCAGCTATCAGTTGATGTGCTTGATTGGGCAAAGCTTCATTTATGCGCTGCCAACCAACATAACTTCTGGCCCAATAGCGAGCTCTGGAGGCATGTGAACCGGTAAAGGTGTCAAAGGTCATGGGGTGGCGCTCAACGTGACCCTCACCTCGGTAATCAGGAATGCCGCTGTCGGTGCTGATGCCGGCTCCCGTGATTACCAAAACCTTTCTGTCCCGTATGTGGTTGCGTGCGTGCTCAACTGAGAACTGAATAGCTGGTGAGAGGTTCATTGATAATCATTCTATGTTGTGTCCGAGGGGGGACTTGAACCCCCACCCTCTTATTCGAGGACTAGCACCTCAAGCTAGCGCGTCT
>CAJXVY010000098.1 GCA_913062665.1 uncultured Micrococcales bacterium | reverse complement strand
ACAGCCGGGCGCGGGACAGATCCTGATGTTGATAGGGCTATTGCCGATGGTTTATCCCACTCTTCAAAGAACTTGCACGAGCACAACTTCGCGGTCGACTCAATCACCCGCGCCATAGAGCCCTTTGTTGAATCAATCGAGGCTGACCAGACTCCATTTAGTTTGCAACTTCCTGATGTTTGGCATCTCGCAACAGATATCCACGCAAAACTAAATAACGATGCCTCGATCCTGGAGGTAGCGAGCGCGCTTCATCCAACAGCAGCGGTTGCTGGAACCCCCAGATTGCAGGCCCAGAATCTCATTAGCAAGCTTGAACCTTTCGACAGAGGTGTCTATGCGGGCCCTGTCGGATGGGTTGGCTCCAATGGAAGTGGTGAGCTTGCGATTGCCTTGCGAGGTGGACGAATAGAAGCAGATCAGATCCGTGCTTTCGCAGGCTGCGGGATTGTAAGCGGGAGTGATCCAGAAGCAGAGCTGAGTGAAACGAAACTCAAGTTCAAAGCTGTTCGAAGTGCTTTTGACTAAGGCCTTACTTCAATAAACACTGGTCCTTCGATATCCATACAATGCTCTATGTCATGCTCGCTGCTCGCCAGCTCGTAACCCCAGCCCAAAGCGGTGGCAATTTTTTCAAAGTTGACCTGCTGCGGGGTCTGGAAATACTTATCAAAAACCTCCGGCTCGACTTCCTCTTTTACTTCAAGTTGCTCAAAGATTTTGCCTCCGGAGTCGTTTACCACCCACAACTGCAAGTTTCCAAGACTCAACTCGTTTAGGTTCATTCCACCCAAATCATGAATGGCCGTTAGATCTCCGATTATTGCTCTTGTCATGCCCTTGGTTTTCATAGCAATTCCAATCGCGGTTGAAATAGACCCATCGATGCCTGCAAGCCCTCTATTGCTATAAACACTTAGCTGTTTGGATGGAGCGGTCTGGTCAGCAACCCGAATCATTTTTGATGCACCCAAATAGACGGAATCTTCGATCTCTGTCCGAACCCAGATTTTTGTTATCAGGCTCTCTCTAACCGATTCAGGTGCTTTCTCTGGCTCCCGCCAGCTCTCTAGCCAATCAGCTTCAGCCTTGCCACTGGCTGAGGCGGATTGAACTTGGACAGCGTTATTGGCTATGTCGAAAGGCCCAAAGCGTGAGGAAACCGAGATGATCTCCGGCATGGATTCAATCAGCTTCACAACCGAGCGGTTTAGTGTCGGCTTCCCAAACACCACAACCTTCTGAATCTCTGAAATGCGATCTGGAATTAGTTGTGAGTAATTCTCGATTACATTCGCTCCAAATCTTGAACCGCTGCTGGGCTCAGCAAACAGTGGCCAGCCTGCATCCTCTGCAAACTCTCGGGCCCCTTCCCCACCAGCTCCTGCAATGACAACCCCTCGGAAGTTGCAGTCGATTGTTGTTGTCTTTGCGACATTTTGCGGCATTTCAATCCTCTGGAGATATTGGCTAGCGTTGGATTTACCACTCAGCGGCAGATCAAAACAAACATTCAGCTGCAATGGCTGGCTGTTTGTAAATGCATCGATTAGCTTCTGTCTCGCATCTTCTAGGTCATCAAGACCCTGAATGTCGACATAATTGATAACCCTCTGGTCAAAAATTCCAGGTTGCAAAGTCGCCTGATTGGCGCCTTTTCCTCTGAGTCTTAGGGGCCTGTCGGCAGTGATCGCAATCAGTGGAACGCCTGCGTGGTGAGCCTCCAGCATGGCTGGGTGCAAATTGGCAACGGCAGTACCGCTGGTAACTATCATTGCCGCTGGCGAATCGCTGGCGATCGCTGAGCCCAGAGCAGTGAAAGACATGCTCCGCTCATCAATTCGTACAACAGTCTCTGCTTTGCCATTTTGCTTTAGATTTTCTGAAGCCAGAACCAAAGCTTGGCTTCTAGACCCAGGAGATATGAAGAAGTCACTGACTCCGATTGAGCTGACTAGGGCTATTAGTCGATCGGCGAGCTCTTGGCTGCTCATTACTTTTCTTCGTCGTCGTTTTTCTTGCGACGTTTCTTGTTTTGATCCCTAAGTCTTTTTTGCATGTCGCGCAGGAATCTGGGGTCGTCATCGGGGGCAATGGTTCGCTTCCCCTTGCCAAGGCCTGCTCCACCATCTCTTTTTGGCATACCCAGCCACAAATACAAAGCACCGCCGACGATTGGCACGAACAAACACAAAAGCACCCAGGCCCACTTAGGCATTGCCCGCACCCTGGTCTTGTCAGCGGTGGCGGCATAGACGGTTGTGAAAACGGTAAAGGCGATAACCACCACCGCTAAAACAATCAGTACTCGTGCCATGTGTTAAGCCTAGCCTCCTTGGGATTTAGAATT
>CAJXVY010000097.1 GCA_913062665.1 uncultured Micrococcales bacterium | reverse complement strand
AAATTCTTGCTGCTTCTCCATTGCGCCTCCTAAGCAGTTACTAGGCTAATGTATGTGCAAAACATACGCATCGCCATCGGTCAAATAAACCCTACGGTTGGCATGGTTGATTCAAATCGTGAATTGATAGCTCAAGCCTGCCTGGAAGCAAAAAACCAGGGTGCGGAACTAATACTCTTCGGCGAGCTTGCCCTGAGTGGTTACCCAATTGGTGATCTAGCACTGCGAAGAGATTTCCTTGAGGCAAACGAAAAGGGAATTCAGGAACTGGTAAAAGACTCAACTCAGTGGCCGGAGCTGACCATTGTTCTGGGCTACCCAAGGGTTGCGGATAAAACAAGCGGACACGACTGGGCAATTGCGCATAATTCGGCTGCTGTTATCCAAAACGGCACATTGGTTGGCACCTATGACAAGCGTCATCTGCCCAATTACACAATTTTCGATGAGTGGAGGAATTACGTTCCAGGAGAAACGGGCTTCAGCTTCGAAGTCTCTGGAACAAAATTCGCGGTGATGATTTGTGAGGACATGTGGAGAGAAGAAGGACCTGTTGAGGAACTGAAGGGAAATGCAGATGTTTGCCTGGTGCTGAATGGCTCCCCCTTTGAAAAAGGTAAAAACGAACTTCGCAGAGCCATCGCAAAAAGAGTCGCCAAGCAACAACAGGTCTCGATTGTCTACGCTAACCTCGTGGGCGGCCAAGATGACCTAATCTTCGACGGGGATAGCTTTGTCATTGACTCAGACGGCTCAGAGATAGGACAGGCAAAGATTCTTGAGCAAGAAACAGTCGTTGTCGACTTTGCCGATAGACACGTTGCTGAATTGCCTGAGCAAGATTCGCGCACCTGGGATGCTTTGGTTATTGGACTCAGAGACTATGTTGAGAAAAATTCAATCCCTGGAGTGGTTTTAGGTCTGAGTGGCGGAATTGATTCGGCCGTCTGCGCTGCATTGGCCGTTGACGCTTTAGGACCAGAAAGAGTAAAGGGCATAGCAATGCCAAGCATTTACTCTTCCGAATCTTCGCTGGTGGACGCCGAGAAGCTTGCGACAAACCTGGGCGTTGAATTTGAGGTTGTTGGCATCTCCGATATTCATGCCGCATATCAGCAATCTATCAATCTCACCCCGCTTGCAGACGAGAACATTCAATCCAGAATCAGAGCCCTGATACTCATGGCCGATAGCAATAACTCTGGAAGGCTGCTGTTGTCGACCGGAAACAAATCTGAAATTGCTGTTGGTTACTCGACCATTTATGGCGATAGTGCGGGTGGTTACGCTCCGTTGAAAGATGTCTATAAAACTGAGGTATATCAGCTAGCCAACTACCGTAATTCAAGATCTGAGGTTATCCCCCAGAACTCGATCACCAAAGCTCCCAGTGCTGAGCTAAGGCCGGACCAAACCGATCAGCAGTCACTTCCCGAATACGAGGTGCTGGACGCAATGCTTGCTGTGCTAATTGAGGGTCACGGTTCTGTTGCCGACCTCGTAACTTCTGGCTACCCCGACAACCTCGCAAGAGACATTGCCAAAAAACTCAAGGCCGCTGAGTGGAAACGTGCCCAAGGGGCAATTGGACCAAGAATCTCCCATGTCAGCTTCGGACGGGGCAGAAGGTTGCCCATAGCGAATGGATATTTATGAAAACCAGAACTGAGACAATCAAGTCTCTAAAAAATCAACGCCCCATTACATGCCTGACAAGTTACGACTCAATGACGGCAAAGATATTCGATCAATCAGGAATTGACCTGATTCTGGTGGGCGACTCTGCGGCGAACACCATGCTCGGTAAAACAACAACTCTGCCAATAACTCTCTCGGAAATGATCAGCTTTGGTTCAGCCGTTGCTACAGCCGTAGAAAATGCATTGGTTGTCATAGACATGCCTTTTGGAAGTTATGAGATAACTCCGGAGGAAGCCTTACGTAACTCAATAGAAGTGATGAAAAAGACCGGCGCAGACGCGGTCAAACTTGAGGGCGGGAATAGAACGGAGACTATAAAACTGCTAATTGACAATGGCATCCCTGTCATGGGACACCTGGGCTTCACCCCGCAGTCGGTGAATCAAATGGGTGGATTCAAAGTTCAAGGCAGAGGTGATGACTCTCAGCAGATTATCGACCAAGCAAAACGTCTTCAGCAGGCTGGAGTGTTCTCTGTTGTTCTAGAGATGGTTCCGGCTGAACTTGCGGAGAGAATAACTAAAGAACTCTCCATCCCAACAATTGGCATTGGCGCTGGGAACAAGACTGATGGGCAAATCCTTGTTTGGCAGGACTTTGCTGGACTTAGTGAAAAACTTCCAAAGTTTGTAAAAACCTATTCAAACCTCCGAGCTGA
>CAJXVY010000096.1 GCA_913062665.1 uncultured Micrococcales bacterium | reverse complement strand
TCCTGGTCAATAACGCGTCCACCGTCATTTTTGATAACCCCATATTTCTCATCAAATGGAACCCCTGGAAGACGAGATCCAAAATAACCGACGGCTCGATACACCGCCTGAATCGGAAACTCTCTGATTTCGTCGGTTGGAATCACTCCACCATTTCCATCCAGGTGATTCCTTCGAATCCTGATTGCCTCAACTTTGTCATCTCCAACAATTTCTTCCGGGGTGGAAAGAAAATGCAAATGCAGTCTTCTGTCGCTCTCCGGCTGAGGGTTTTCTCTCAAACCTTCGAGGGTTTTCACCATCACTCTGGTTTGGTTGCTCTCCTCCATTTGTTTGGCGCTTCCCTCGTCGTATTCGAAGTCTTCGTCATAAACGATTGACTGAACGCCCTCAACTGCCAGAGCTTCCCTAAGTTCAAGTGGACTGAACTTTACCTGTGCTGGTCCACGCCTGCCGAAGACATGAACATCTGTGATCTTGGATTCGCGTAGGCCCCGCTCAACATGCGGGGGAATCTCCGTGCTGGAGAGGTCATCGGGAGATTTGACAAGCATCCTGGCAACATCCAAAGCAACGTTTCCGTTTCCAATAACCGCAACCTGTTGGGCATCTAGTGGCCACTGGCGCGGGAAATCTGGGTGTGCGTCATACCAGTTCACGAAATCAGCTGCTCCGTAGGAACCTTCTAACTCGATCCCCGGGATGTTCAAGTCTGCATCGGCAATCGCACCTGTAGCAAAAATTACCGCGTGGTAATGGGTCTTGAGCTCTTCCAGCGTTAAGTCTTTGCCATATTCAACATTGCCAAAGAAACGAATATCACCGCGGTCCAAAACCTCAAACAGTGCGTTCACGATTCCTTTGATTCTTGGATGATCTGGGGCAACCCCGTAGCGAACCAGCCCGTAGGGCGTTGGTAGCAGGTCAAACAGATCGATGCTGACATCGAAATCTCGCTCAGCTTTCAAAATCAAATCTGATGCGTAAATCCCAGCGGGACCGGCGCCAACAACCGCCACACGTAGCTTTTCCAAATAGCTTTCCTTTGCTATCCCCTGCGCTCGACGACCGCATCCGCGAATGCTTCGAGCGCCTTTTTCACACTTCCTTCTGAAAGAGGGCCAAGCGACCGCTTAGCCTTCTCCGCCCAGTCAACCGCTGCGGCAATTGTCTCTTCCATCACCGGATGGCTCCTTAGCTGACCAACAGCCTTTTGAAGGTCTGCGTCAGATTCCAAGCCAGCATCAATCAGCTCTAGAAGCTCAACGGAGGCCGCATCGGTTTTCTTCCGAAGCAAGATTACTGGAAGAGTGGGAACCTGTGCTCGAAGGTCGGTTCCTGGGAACTTTCCACTGTCATCGTCATCGCTTTGGATGTCAATCACATCATCCATTAGCTGAAATGCCACTCCGACCGCTTCACCAAAATCGCCAAGAGGCCCAAGGTATGACTCGTCCGCATCGGATAGTAATGCTCCAAGCTGCGCGGCCAGCGCTATCAAAGATCCAGTTTTGTCTTTCAAAACTTGGATATAAAACTCAAGCTCGTCGTTGTCTTCGTTACCAACCGTCTCATGAAGCTGGCCCAAAACTAATCTCTCAAAAGTTTGGGCCTGCATTAGAAGTGCTCTCTGACCCAAACCACTAACGACCTGACTGGCTCTGGCAAATAAGACATCGCCAGTGAGGATTGCAGTGTTGTTACCCCAAATTGAATGAGCGGTTGGAACACCCCTTCTGAGGTCTGCTTCATCCATCACATCGTCGTGATACAAAGTTCCCAGGTGGGTGAGTTCAATCACTGTCGCTGCCTGGATAACCTCATACTTATTTGAATCCCCAAGGTGTGAGCATAAAAGCGTCAGCACCGGCCGCATTCGCTTGCCGCCCGCTTCAACCAAATGGTTTGAGGTTTCGTGCATCAGCTTGTCGGTGTTTGCAATCGATTCACGAATGAGCTTTTCAACCTGCTCAAGACCTTGCTCAAGCTGGTTGACTAGCTCACGATCGGCGATTTTTCTCATCTGCTTGGGAAGACTCATGATTTCTCCCCGTAGTGAACTGCCACGATTCCCAGAGAAAGATTCTTAAACCCAACGTTTTCGAATCCTGCGTTATTGATTTGTTCAGCAAATTCTGTCTGGTTCGGCCAAGCTTCTATTGATTCGCCAAGGTAGCTATAAGCCTCTGGGTTTCTGGCAACCAGTTTGGCAACAAGTGGTAAAACTCTTCGAAGGTAGAACTTATAAAGCTTTCCGAAGATGCCCTTAGGGTGACTAAATTCACAAACCACCAAAACTCCGCCCGATTTGGTCACCCTGAACATCTCTGACAGCGCCTTATCGACATCAACGACATTTCTGATTCCAAATGAGATGGTCACAGCGTCGAA
>CAJXVY010000095.1 GCA_913062665.1 uncultured Micrococcales bacterium | reverse complement strand
TCAGGGTTTTCCTCTGTTCCCTCGTAAGCAAGTATGTGTGTTGCAACGCGGTCTAAGAACCACCTGTCGTGAGTGATCACCACCGCACACCCTGGGAATTCCTCCAGGGCGTTTTCTAGACTGCCAAGAGTCTCAACATCCAGATCATTTGTCGGCTCATCGAGAAGCAGTAGGTTTCCACCTTGCTTCAGAGTCAATGCCAAATTCAGCCTGTTCCGCTCTCCTCCGGACAAAACGCCAGCTGGCTTTTGCTGGTCTGGGCCTTTGAAACCAAAGGCGGCAACATAAGCTCTGGATGGCATTTCAACATTCCCAACCTGGATGTAATCAAGGCCATCGGAGACTACTTCCCAAAGTGATTTCTTTGGGTCAATTCCAGCTCTTGCCTGATCTACGTAACTGATTTTCACGGTCTCACCAATTTTTAGGTTTCCGCTGTCGATCTCTTCTAGACCAACAATGCACTTAAACAATGTGGACTTACCGACACCATTTGGCCCGATGACTCCAACAATTCCGTTTCTTGGGAGAGTGAAACTCAGATCTGAGAACAGGGACCTACCATCAAATCCCTTGGCAATGTTCTCAGCATTGATCACGACATCACCAAGTCGCGGGCCGGGAGGAACCTGGATTTCCTCAAAATCAAGCTTCCTTGTCTTATCAGCCTCGGCAGCCATCTCTTCATAGCGAGCAAGACGAGCCTTTGATTTGGTTTGCTTCGCTTTGGGTGAAGATCTGACCCACTCAAGCTCGTCTTTCAAGCGCTTAGCCATCTTGGCGTCTTTTTTGCCCTGCACCTGCAGTCTCTCCTGCTTTTTCTCCAAGTAGGTGCTGTAGTTGCCCTCATACGGATAAGCCCGTCCTCGATCCAGCTCCAAAATCCACTCTGCAACGTTGTCTAGGAAGTACCTATCGTGCGTTACCGCCAAAACGGCACCGGGATATTTGGCCAAGTGCTGCTCAAGCCACAACACACTCTCAGCGTCTAAGTGGTTGGTCGGCTCGTCCAAAAGTAGGAGATCAGGTTTTTCCAAAAGCAGCTTACAAAGCGCCACCCTTCTTCTCTCTCCTCCCGATAGATGGGTCACTGGAGAATCACTGGGAGGGCAGCGAAGGGCATCCATGGCCTGCTCCAGCTGATTTTCCAAATCCCACGCATCCAGGTGGTCGATTTCCTCCTGAAGCTTTCCCATCTCCTCAAGCAGCGAATCGTAATCGGCGTCTGGATTAGCAAGTTCTTCGGAAATTTGATTGAAGCGGTCAATCTTGGCGATTGTTCCAGCAACAGCCTCCTGCACGTTTCCCAGAACTGTCTTCTCCTCGTTGAGAGGCGGCTCCTGAAGCAAAATTCCGACGGTGTGGCCCGGCGAGAGCCGAGCTTCTCCGTTACTTGGCTGATCAAGCCCGGCCATAATTTTCAATACCGATGACTTTCCGGCGCCATTCGGGCCGACAACACCGATTTTGGCACCTGGGTAAAAAGCTAGGGTTACGTCATCGAGGATGACTTTGTCTCCGTGTGCTTTTCGGGCACCGATCATTTGATAGATAAATTCAGCCATTAGTAACTTTCCAATTTCGCAGCAACGATTGGAAATTGTAGCTGAGATGGCTAGCTGGCTGCTTGAGTGAGCTCCTCTGAGTCTTGGGTCTGGTACACATTTCGCTCGAATACACTTGTTCCCCAGCTGAGATCGTGACCTATACCAATTGCCTCGATCTCAACGGTGGTTCCAGTTTTCTCACCGTTGTCCCAGTCTCTGACCCTCAGCCTTCCCTGCAAAACAACTCGGTTTCCCTTTTCCAAGCTCGAGGCCATATTCTCAGCAATTCTTCTGAATCCAACCACGGTATACCAATTAACATTTGAGTCCTCCCACTGGGCGAGCTCACGGTTAAACCTTCTTGCGGAGCTGACCAATCTGAATGAAGTCAGCTGATGACCATCCTTTGTGGTCACGCTTCTGGGTGTAGTTGCAACAAGTCCTTGAAGAGAAATTAGTTCTTGCATGATCTGTCCTTTCGATTTGCATCGATTTTGGAACAGCGGAACTCTTGATTTCTTCGAGATCTTGCCAGTTGTTGATAAGTGGCTAGTTTTACTACTTGTTAGCGCATCAATGATGCAAAATTTGCCCTAACCTTCGCAACCTTCGGAGAGACAACGGCAAGGCAATACCCCTGGTTCGGGTTTTTTGCGAAGTAATCCTGGTGATAGCTCTCTGCTTCATAAAAAACATCGAGTGGAACTACCTCTGTGACTATCTGGTCTCCCCAGATTGACTTAGCCCTCTCGATCGCTTGTTCAAATAATTCCTTCTGCTCTTCCGAGGTATACATCATGCTGGAACGGTATTGAGTTCCAACATCAGCTCCCTGACGGTTCAACTGGGTTGGATCATGCAGTGTAAAGAAAATATCCAAAATGCTCTCACT
>CAJXVY010000094.1 GCA_913062665.1 uncultured Micrococcales bacterium | reverse complement strand
GAGCTTGGGGTGAACATTGGCGCACTGATTGCAGTAACTTCGATTCTTGGTGCGGCTATTGGCTTTGGTGCTCAGTCGCTGGTAAAGGATCTGCTCAGTGGAATATTCATTGTCTTTGAGGACCAATACGGCGTAGGTGACTGGGTCGATGTTGGAGAGGCCAACGGCGAGGTCGAAAAGGTCGGCCTACGCGTTACGGAGCTGAGAGATGTTCACGGAACGCTATGGTTTGTGAGAAACGGTGAAATTGTCCGCGTTGGAAACTACACCCAAGACTGGGCTAGAGCTTTACTTGATCTTCCGTTCAGCTATGAAAACGACATAGACAAGGTCAACAAGCTAATTTCAGACGTCTCCACGAAGCTGTCCAAGGACCCGCAGTTTGATTCATCAATTCTCGGTGAACCTGAAATATGGGGAATGGATTATGTGAGTGGAGAGCAGTTTGTTATTCGCGTAGCTTTGACCACAAAGCCATCCAAGCAGTGGGCGGTTACTCGAGAGCTGCGCTCCAGACTGAAAACAGCTTTTGATAAAGAGGGAATCTCTTTGCAGAAGGCAACCCGAATCAACCTTTCCAATTAATTGGACCAAGAACTTTTTGAGCGCCTGGGTGGTGAAAAAACCTTCACCACCATCGCAAGCGTTTTCTATCAGCGGGTAAGCGAGGATCCGGTTTTACATGAGATGTATCCAGAGCAGGACCTCGGGCCAGCCGAGGAAAGACTGCGACTGTTTCTTATTCAATACTGGGGCGGGCCAAGTGACTACCAAGAGCTAAGGGGTCACCCACGGCTGAGGATGCGTCATGCTCCATTCAAGGTCAATCCCAAGGCAAAGCAACACTGGCTGCAGGCGATGCGTGATGCAGTTGACGCAGCAGGGCTGAGTGAAGCTGATGATGCGTTGGTGTGGGACTATTTTGAACGCGCCGCTCTGGCGATGGTAAATACTTTCGAGGACTAGGAGATTCTGGTTGATTCTCTGGTGATTACGTGTCCGTAACTTGTTGATAGTCGAAGCCAGTTTTTGTTTTTGTACGCCTTCACATTCTCACCCTTGACCAAAAAACCAAGCCCGGCCATCGCAAAAGCGGCTGCTCCCGGAAGCATCAATCCAATATCAACGGGTCTGGACCAAATCTGCGCTCGAATTCTCGCCGCGACCGGTCCACCGACTGAATCTGGTAGCGACTCGGCTACGTCCTTGATGCCCTTTTTGGCCCATTCGCTGACCTGTTCATCTGTGTATTCGACAACCGC
Organism: uncultured Micrococcales bacterium; assembly: GCA_913062665.1. The sequence continues at coordinate 1,238 of CAJXVY010000094.1, read as the reverse complement.
CTCCCAGCCGTTTCTAGGGGCAGAAATCCCAGTCCAGGATGCTGGTTTGTGGTCAATGGGCAATTCCAGTTGGAGGCTTTCTTCAGCCTTGGGAAGTCTTTGCAGGACTTCTCCAAGGAGAACAACTGAATCAACCTCGGTTGGGCTTGCCAGCTTCATCGTCCTCATACCAATGGCGGTTGGGCCGTCTGCAAAAAGACTTGAGGTAAATATTGGCGCTACCGAAACAGCTAGAACATCCCCGAATGCTCGGAATCGAACCACCCCATCCTCGTCCATCTTTTTGGCCCTTGAGAGAAAATTATTCAGATCAATTGCCTGATTGGGAGATTGAAGTAAAAGTGGCTGGTTCATCAGACCTCTAAACTAATGCAAGGAAAGCCAACTCTTATGAATCATTCACCAATTACTCAGCTAAAGCAGACACTGGAGCTAACTCAACTTGAGGAAAACAGGTTTCAGGGGAAAAGTCTATGGATGCCCCATGGAAGAGTTTTTGGTGGTCAGGTAATGGCTCAGGCCTTGGCGGCTGCAACAGGCACAGTTGAGAACTCTCGCCCAGTTCATTCACTCCACGGCTATTTCTTGCGACCGGGGGATGTTGATCAAGAGATTACCTTTGATGTGGAGATTCTGAGGGACGGAAGATCTTTCAGCGCTCGACGAGTTCAGGCAATTCAGAAAGAGAAGGTTATCTTCTCAATGATCTCAAGCTTCCAGACTTCTGAACCCGGAGTTGATCACCAAATGGACCTGACCGGTGACAACGGAGATCCGGAAAAACTCCCGTCGGCCAGCGAAATTCTAGGAGATATTGATCACCCAAGTGCGCAATATTGGGCGAATTCCAGACCCTTTGATATCCGCCACTTCCCAGATGATCTCTACCTCAAGGTGAGAACCAAGCAGCCGAGTCAAACAGTTTGGCTCAAGACCAGAGAGACTATTGATCTTGCCGCCGAGCTACATCCAGCTGCACTTGCATTCGCAAGTGATTACACAATTTTGGAATCAGGCCTAAGAAATCACGGCATCAGTTGGGCTCACCCAGGAATGGCAAGTGCTTCTCTGGACCATGCCATGTGGTTTCACAGGCCGATAGATATAAACAGCTGGATGCTTTATCAGCAGGAGTCACCATCCGCCCAGGGTTCAAGAAATCTAAACCTGGGAAAGATTTATCAAGACGGAGTCTTGGTGGCAACTGTGGCTCAAGAAGGAATGTTGAGAATTCCGGA
>CAJXVY010000093.1 GCA_913062665.1 uncultured Micrococcales bacterium | reverse complement strand
TCATTCGGCCTTCCACGTAGTGAGGTTCTGACAATTCCAGCAACCAGCAGTATTGACAATAAACCTATAAAAACAGCAAGCAGCATGCCCTCAACATCGCGGTTGATATTCACAATCAATGTCTCTGGACCAAAGATCCTCTGACCGGTTGAGTCATTTAGCCAAACCAGGACCTCTACCTGTCCATTGGCAACGGCGGTTGCTGGTAGCTCGGCGTTAATCGCACTTTGAGCGGGAACTGAAATAGGGGTTCTCGCCGGGACCTCGAGCTTGGTATTGGTTGATCTGGCACCAAGCTCCAAATCCATCCGCTGGTCGGTTTCGTTTATAACCGCAACTGGCAAGTTTGAATCTATGCTCACGATATTGATTTCACTTCCCGGCACAATTCTTATCGCAGCTGGGCTTTCAGCACTGGCACCAAGGCTTGCCACCACGCTCGCGGGGACCGAGGCAACACTCACCACGATCAGCACCAATGCTAAAAACCGAGTCTTTTTTGCCATTAGTCGATCAGCTCCAATGCCAGCTGCGCCATCTTTCGCTCATTTTCATGAGCTAGGACATCCTGTAAAACACCAAGCTCAAACCACTGAGCGTCGATAACCTCCCCGGCGGGGTCGTTGTCCGGATCAAGCTCTCCTCCAACCTGGGTCATCAAAAAGTGGTGGACAGTTTTAGATATTCGCTTATTACCAACTTTGAAGCGGTAGCTAATCGTCCCTAGTTTTTTGACAATCTTTGCCTGCAGACCAGTTTCCTCAAAAACTTCTCGTATGGCAGCCTGCTCCAGAGTTTCATTGTGTTCTGGGTGGCCTTTGGGAATGCACCAGTCAACTCGTCCACCTCGGTTTTTGTGAGAAATTAGTGCGATTTTGGTGGGCTCTGAATTGGAAATCACCAAACCACCAGCGCTGACCTCGCGGATATTTTGGCGTCCAAGTTTCATGCCTCAACTCTACTTCGACTATTTTCTGCTGATGCTATGGCAAGCTAGCTTGCATGCAAACCGTCGCCGATGCGCTTGCCAATCTGGAAAGCTCAACTTCATCGTCTCTTCTCACCGAACTCGGTGAGAAGTTCACAAAAGCTGGCTTCGAAATTGCTTTGGTGGGGGGACCAGTTAGAGATGCTTTCCTAGGCCGCATTTCACCAGATCTTGATTTCACAACCAATGCTTACCCAGACGACATTTTGAAAATCTTGAAAGGCTGGGCAAGCAATACATGGGATGTTGGAAGAGAATTCGGGACCATCGCCGCCACTATCGGTGGCCAGCAGATCGAAATAACCACCTATCGAGCTGATAGCTATGACAAAAAAACAAGAAAGCCAACAGTTGAATTTGGGGATGATCTCGAAAGCGATCTAATTCGCAGGGACTTTGCTGTGAATTCCATGGCGCTGAGGCTTCCAGAGCGAGTTTTTGTCGATCCCCACGGGGGTTTGCAAGATCTTCTGGACAAGAAACTAAAAACTCCAACCAATCCTGAGATCAGTTTCAGCGATGACCCACTCAGAATGATGCGCGCATGCAGGTTTGCATCACAGCTGGGTTTTGATATCGATATCAGCACCTTCGAAGCAATGATGTCAATGGCGGAGAGAATCAACATCATCTCCCAAGAGCGAATTCGAGATGAGTTGACGAAGCTTTTGTTGTCGGATAACCCCAGGCTGGGTCTGACAGCCCTGGTTGATTCAGGAATTGCAGATATTGTCCTCCCCGAGCTTCCGGCTTTGAAGCTTGAATCGGATGAGCATCACCATCACAAGGACGTTTATCAACACACACTTACCGTGTTGGAGCAAAGCATCGATTACGAGCGGGATTATGGACTTGAAAAAGACCTGATTTCTAGGCTTGCCGCTCTGTTGCACGACATCGGAAAGCCGGCAACCAAGAGATTAGAGCCAGGCGGGGCGGTTACGTTTTATCACCACGACATTGTCGGGGCAAAGCTTGCAAAAAACCGTCTAAAGGAGCTTCGCTTCGATAATGACACCATCAAAGCTGTTGCGCTTTTGATTGAACTTCATTTGAGATTTTTTGGATATTCCGATCAGCAGTGGTCAGACAGTGCTGTCAGGAGATACGTCAGGGATGCTGGCGACCAGCTGGCAAGACTTCATATCCTCACTCGAAGTGACGTCACCACCAGAAATAAGCGGAAGGCAGAAAGATTGGCTTTTGCTTATGACGATTTAGAGCAAAGAATTGAAGAAATTAGCGAAAAAGAAGAGCTAAATGCGATGCGGCCAGATTTGAACGGCGAGCAGATTATGGAGATTTTGAACATCAAAGCTGGACCAGAGGTGGGGAGTGCCTATAAATTCCTGCTCGAACTAAGGATTGAAAACGGCCCACTTGGAGAAGAAGAGGCTAGAAAACGCTTGCTCGAATGGTGGTCTGCTCGCTAGGCTATCCAAGTTGCCCCAAGGGCAACTAACCCCTCCTGTTGCAGAAGGACTGTAACCGATTAGACCGAAGGAGGTGCGGGTTAGCTATGCATAAATACGAGCT
>CAJXVY010000092.1 GCA_913062665.1 uncultured Micrococcales bacterium | reverse complement strand
TTCAATCCAGAAACAGTTTTCAAGTTGCAGCACTCCACCCGAGCAGGACGCTACGACATCTTCAAGCAGTACACCAATGCGGTTGATGATCAGAGTGAAAGACTGATGACTTTGCGTGGGTTGTTCAAATTCCGCACCGAAAAGACGACTCCAATCTCGATTGACGAGGTGGAGCCAGTTAGCGAGATTGTAAAGAGGTTTGCAACTGGTGCGATGAGCTTCGGTTCAATCTCTCCGGAGGCGCATGAGACGCTTGCAATTGCCATGAATCGCTTGGGAGCAAAGAGCAACACTGGCGAGGGTGGTGAAAGGCTGGACAGGCTTACAAACCCTGAAACCAGAAGCTCAATTAAACAGGTTGCTAGTGGAAGATTTGGCGTGACCAGCATGTATCTGACAAATGCTGATGACATTCAAATCAAGATGGCCCAGGGAGCTAAACCCGGTGAGGGTGGTCAGCTGCCGCCAGGAAAGGTCTACCCATTCATTGCCGAGATTAGGCACTCCACGCCGGGTGTGGGTCTAATAAGCCCTCCTCCTCATCACGACATTTACTCAATTGAGGACCTCAAGCAACTAATTTTTGACCTCAAGAGAGCCAACCCAAGTGCGAGGATTCACGTCAAGCTTGTCAGTCAGTTCGGTGTCGGCACCGTTGCAGCGGGAGTGGCCAAAGCTAAAAGTGATGTCGTACTTATCAGTGGACATGATGGGGGAACAGGTGCCTCTCCATTGAACTCATTGAAGCATGCCGGGACTCCTTGGGAAATCGGCCTGGCCGAAACCCAGCAAACACTTATGCACAATGGGCTAAGAGACAGAGTCAGTGTTCAAGTTGATGGCCAAATGAAGACTGGACGAGATGTGATGGTCGCAGCGTTGCTTGGGGCAGAAGAGTATGGATTCTCAACTGCACCTCTAGTAGTCAGCGGATGTGTATTGATGCGTGTATGCCACCTGGACACCTGCCCAGTCGGAGTTGCAACCGGAAATCCAGTATTGAGAGAGAGATTCAGCGGTAAGGCTGAGTTTGTTGTGAACTTCTTTGAGTATCTGGCTCAAGAGGTCCGTGAATACCTTGCTGAGCTTGGCCTGCGCTCATTAGATGAGGCAATTGGCCGAGTGGATCTGCTAGATGTGAACCGTGCCATTCAGCACTGGAAGGCAGATGGGTTGGACCTGAGGCCAATCCTCTCCACAGAACTTCCAGAGGGTGATAGGCGCAACACAACAAGTCAAGATCACGAGTTGGAAAAACACTTTGACCAGCAGCTTATAAAGCTTGCCGAAACAAGCCTGGAGGATGGCCTTCCGGTAGAAATTGACCTGCCAGTAAGCAATGTTAACCAAGCTGTCGGCACAATGCTGGGCCACGAACTAACAAAAAGATTTGGAGCCGAGGGACTACCTGAGGGCACCATTGATATCAGACTCAGGGGTTCCGCTGGGCAGTCGCTGGGAGCGTTTGTGCCCAAGGGAATTTCAATCTCTGTTGAAGGAGATGTTAATGATTATCTTGGTAAGGGACTTAGCGGGGGAGAAATCTCTGTAAGACCTTACAAGACTTCGAATTACCAAAGTCACGAGAGCGTAATCGCCGGCAATGTAATTGGATACGGCGCAACCAGTGGAAAGATCTTTGTTTCAGGGATAGTCGGCGAGCGCTTCCTGGTGAGAAACTCTGGTGCTATAGCTGTGGTAGAGGGAGTCGGTGATCACGCGCTGGAATATATGACCGGGGGAGAGGCTGTGATCCTTGGGGCTACCGGCATCAACGTTGGCGCGGGTATGAGTGGTGGAATTGGGTATTTCTACAAGCTCAACCAATCACGCATCAATGAACAGGCTTTGGAGAGTGGCGAGCTACTGGTTGAAAATCTCAATGAATTTGACCAGCAGCGTTTGCAGAAACTGCTCGAAGAGCATGTTGAGCGAACAGGGTCTCCCATTGCCTCGGAAATTCTTCAGAATTTTACTGACGAGGTTGAGAACTTCACCAAGCTCGTCCCCAGCGACTACGCCAGAGTCCTTGAAATTAGAACTGAGGCTATAGAAACAGGTGCCGACCCTAATGGCGAGGACACCTGGACAAAGATTCTGGAGGTTACGAATGGCTGATCCAAAGGGGTTTTTGAAAATCACCGAACGTGAAACCGCGAAAAGAAGACCGGTTCCTGTTCGAATCATGGATTACAAAGAGGTTTACGAGAAGCGTGATGGAGATGTAGTAAAAAGACAGGCTTCCAGATGTATGGATTGTGGAATTCCTTTTTGCCACCAGGGTTGCCCGCTTGGAAACCTAATACCCGAGTGGAACGATCTAACCCGTCAGGGATTGGGTAAGGACGCAATAGAGAGACTTCACGCGACTAACAACTTCCCAGAGTTCACAGGAAGAATTTGCCCGGCACCTTGTGAGGACACCTGCGTGCTAGGTATCAACCAGCCGCCAGTAACCATTAAGGAAATTGAAGTAAGCATCATTGACGATGCCTTTGAAAACGGTTGGGTTAAGCCATCTGTCCCCGAAAGGCTTACTGGCAAGACTGT
>CAJXVY010000091.1 GCA_913062665.1 uncultured Micrococcales bacterium | reverse complement strand
CCAAGACCCCAATCATCAACACCGCAGTTGTTACTAACGATCTTTAGACCCCCAACGCCCTTAGTCAAAATTGCACGAATTAACTCCATTGGGTTTCCGCATAAACCAAAGCCACCTACGGCAATGCTGGCCCCGTCTTTGATATCGCTGATTGCTTGTTCCGCTGTTTGAACAGTTTTATCAATACTCATCTTGCCTCCTGCTTGCTCTGGGACAGACTGACGAGTCTGTTTACCTCATTGGCAACAACCTCGCTTCCTGGCTTTGAAAGCACGATTGTGTAATGGTTGAAATCCTCTAGGTCCACCACCCTGAGATCTTTTATCAGATCAGCGTGATGACCGTTCAGCCCGGCCTCATAGAGAGCTTGGTCATTGAGAAGACCCCTGGGTGCTCTTATAAACACGCTTGGGACTGAAATTGAGCGCATTTCCTGCAGATATTCATCGTCTCCAAAAAGCTCACGAATGTCTGCTTCAACAGCCTTGATTTGCCCACTTGGCTGAAGTCCTTCAGATGTTTCAGTCAGGTCGTAATCGACATAGGCACTGACGTATTTGTTGAAATCGTCTTTGAACGCTGGGTGTTCTTTCCAGAACTCTTGATAGTCAGACCGTTGGTTAAAAACCATCGCCAGACGTTCAGCTGCTGGACCGAGTGTTGCGCTGACCAAATCAGCAGTCTCCACATTCGACGGTCTTGTCAGCGGTAGTCCGCCGTCGACTAAGACCAAAGCAGAAACACGATCAGGGAAATTTGCCGCAAATCTTACAGAGACAAATCCACCCATTGAATGGCCGACCACTACGGCTTTTTCAACACCAAGGTAATCCAATAATGATTCAAGATCCCTTGCGTGCTGCAAAAGCCCGAAAGGTTCAGAAACCGTGTTGCTTCGCCCCCTTCCGCGCAAGTCAGGGGCGATGATCATCGCATCTGGCATCAGCTCAGCAAGTGGCTGCCAGCAGGTGTGGTTGGCAGTGATTCCGTGAGGGGCCAAAATTACTTTCTCAGAATCCGAGCTTCCCCAAACTCCTGCAAATATTTCGCCTCCAGCGACTGGAACTGATACTGATCGATAACTCATCTAGCACCCCTTCCCCCATCCAGGGCGAAGTGAGAGCCAGTGATTCCAGTTGCCATATCTGTGCATAGATAATGCGCCATGCTGGCTACTTCTTCGACTTCCAATAAGCGCTTGATGTCCTGATCGGCAAGCAGAACTTTTTCAACAACCTCGGCCTCGCTAATTCCATGCGTCTTTGCCTGGTCTGCAATCTGGTTTTCAACTAAAGGTGTTCTTACGTAACTAGCCCCGATTGTGTTGGACGTCACACCATGCGTGGCAGCCTCTCGAGCGATGGTTTTTGATAGCCCTTCAAGTCCGTGCTTGGCGCTTATGTATGCAGACTTATAGGGAGAAGCACTCACACCGTGAACGCTGGAAATATGCACAAGTCTTCCCCAGCCTTTTTCATACATCCCCGGTAGAACAGCCTTGCTTAGAGCGAATGGAGCGACAAGCATCAGGTTGATCATCATCTGAAACTTTGCGGTATCGAAGTCTTGAACAGGACTCACGTGTTGAATTCCTGCAACATTCATCAATATGTCTGCATCCAAAGAGGTCGGAATCGAACCGATGTCTGAAAGATCGAGTCTTAGAAACTCGCCAGAGATTTCTTCAGCGACTTTATTTCCGTTGTCTTCGTTTAGATCAACACAAATGACCTTTGCTCCCTCGGCTGCAAGTTTTCTCGCGATCGCCTCGCCAATGCCACTGCCAGCGCCAGTGACCATCGAAGTCTTTCCTGAGAGAGTCATCTATCTCCCCTTTGCAGTCCAGCTTCAATAAAGCGCATCATGTTTTCAAAAACCTCGTCCGGAACTTCGCCGTCCTCGCTCCACAAAACCCAACGCATACCAATCAGCTCACCGATTCCCATCAGCATCCAAGAGGCAACCTCCGGATCGAGATCCATGATCTCGCCCTCCTCTTCGGCTCTCGAAATTCCCTCTTGATAGCCCTCGACAATCTTTGAATAGTGGTGCTTGAGGGCTTTCGGTGATACAAACTCCGCTTGACGAATAATTCGATAAAGTGCTGGGTGCTCAGCGGTGAACTTGAAAAAGGCTTTGAATCCCTCACGCTCTCTTTCGATGCGGTTAGTAGCACTTGCTGCGCCTTCACTCATGGCTCTTCTAACCCTGCGGTTTAGGTCGTAGACAAGCTCTTCAAAAATTTCCAGTTTGCTTCCGAAGTACAAATAAAAAGTGCCCTGACCCACTCCAGCGTGATTGGTGATTTTTGCAACAGATGCATCCTGGTAGCCAAGATCTGCAAAAACTCTCTCAGCTGCCAGAAGTAACTTCTCTTTTGTTTGTGTGCCTCTGTCTGTTTTTGGTGTCAAACTCATAAATTCACCCCCTGATTTTTCTGCCATTCACTGGCAAGCATCCTTCTGCGCACCTTCTCTGATGATGAGCGGGGTATTTTCTGAATAAAACTGATCTGCTTTGGAACTTTGAATTTAGCCAAATTGGTCGAAAGGAAATTCAGGATGTCTTCATCATCCGTGGGAACGCCTTT
>CAJXVY010000090.1 GCA_913062665.1 uncultured Micrococcales bacterium | reverse complement strand
AGATCCTGCTTTGGCATGATTTCAACAATGATTTTTGGCAAACCCTCGCCCCTCAGAAATTTCTAGCTTCAGTTTAGCTCGCTTGTGAGTTACATCAGCCGCGCAACATAAAGCCCGAGATTGATTCCAAGACTAGTAATGCCCCAAGCCTGACTGTCCTGCCATCCGGGGTATCCATTGAGGCATCAATCTCGGTTATGTCACAGGAGACCACATTGGGATTTTGAATCAGCCTTCTGGCAGCAAGCCTCAGCTCATAAGCACTAATCCCACCTGGGGCACTGGCCGGGCAAGCTGGCACAAAACTTCGATCACATACGTCCACATCCAAATCAACATGGATTTGGCTGCAGTGATTGAGTTTTTGAAGTGCTCTCTCGCAAGCCTCTACTATGCCAATGCTTGCAATCTCATCTCTGGAGATAACGGTGATGCCAAGGCTTTTTGCCAGGTCTGAGTAGTGTCGGGAGTTTGAAAAACTGTTTATGCCAATCTGCACTATGTTTTTTGGATCCAGCCCACTGTCTATAAGCCTTCTAATAGGGGATCCATTGCTGATGCCCTCTCTCAGGTCGTGATGAGCATCAAGGGTAATAACCCCGGATGCTTTTAGATTCCCCAACCTTGCCATCGCAACCGCGTAGGTTATGGAGTTATCTCCGCCCAGGGCGATTAGTAATTTGTTTTCAAAACCTCTCAGTTTCTCAATTGCCTCTAACTCTTGGTTGTCTGGATCCTTGATTGCCCCCAGGTCCTGGATGGCTTCGAGATTGTTTGAATCCATTGAGTAATTGCTATACCTGCTGAGCGCTTCTCTGATGGCGGAGGGAGTTTGCCAAGCGTTCGTTTTACTAATCGAGGTTTGATGAGCTGGAATGTCGATAAGACCAATCGCTGAGCTGTCTGATGAGATTAGCTCGGATGCTTTAGGCCAGTTGTCGTTAGCTGTCATTATGACCAAACTTTCTAGAAAGCGATCGGCTTTCTGCCTCCATTTTGGTGACTATCTGCTGAAGCGGCATTTTCTCCAGCGCACTTGATCGAAAAGTTATGGATAAACCCGCAATGACCTGACCCAAATGATTTCTAAGCCCAATCCCGATGGAGGCAAAGCCCACTGTTACTTCATCCACCTCAAGCGAATAGCCTTGTTCACGCTCATTTTTGATCAGCTCCTGCAACTGCTTGAAGTTGCTCGGTCCGATTTCAGTTCGCTTTTGCAGAGATTCTTTCCCACCGTAGTTAGCCCTAAGTTGTTTTGGTGACAGTCCTTGCAGCATAGCCCTGCCGCTTGCAGTCAGGTGGGCGGGGAGCTTTATGCCAACATCGGTGACCAAACCAAGTGATGGTTGGCCATTTTGTTCGAGCAAATAAATAACTTGATCACCCTCGAGAACAGCTAGATGACCACTAACCAGCGTTATCTCGTTGAGCTCAGAAACTAACTGCTCCAAAACTGGCCTTGCTAGGCGCTCCAGCGGTTGGTGTCTTGAGTAGGCGGAACCGATTTCGAAAGATTTAATGCCCAGGCCCCATTTGCGCTCTTTTGAAAAATGAATGGCGAAGTCCTGCCTTTCAAGCTCTGCCAAGAGTTGATAGACACTCGATCGAGGAATATCCAATCTCTTTGCAAGCAGGCTTGCTGAGGTTGGCTGACCTATTTTTGCCATGGTGGTTAATAGTTTCAAGGTTCGTTCTGCTGCTGGGATTTGGGCCATGACAATATTGTCTGATATTTCAGACAATATTTGGAAAACAATGTTGTTTCTTGATTGAAGAGGTTGTGGAATTTGGTTATGACAGCAACGACGCGACTAATCAAGGCAGCAACCGGTAATCAGCTGACAGCCCAGGGTTGGCAGCAAGAAGCAGCACTCAGAATGCTGCAGAACAACCTAGACCCCTCAGTTGCAGAGCACCCAGAGAAACTAATTGTTTACGGTGGTAACGGAAAAGCCGCTAGAAACTGGGAAAGCTTTGACGCCATGGTGAAAACCCTCACCAACCTGAAAAACGATGAAACCATGCTGGTTCAGTCCGGGAAGCCAGTTGGAGTTTTTGCAACACACGAGTGGGCACCGAGAGTAATACTCGCAAATTCAAATTTGGTCGGCGACTGGGCGACCTGGCCCGAGTTCAGAAGGCTTGAGCAAATGGGTCTGACCATGTATGGGCAGATGACCGCAGGGTCCTGGATATACATCGGAACTCAGGGGATCCTGCAAGGAACCTATGAGACCTTTGCCGCAGTTGCAGAAAAGAGCTTCTCAGGAACCCTTGCCGGAACACTGACACTCACAGCGGGATGCGGGGGAATGGGTGGAGCACAGCCTTTGGCGGTGACCATGAATGAGGGTACCTGTCTGATTGTGGACATTGATGAGTCACGTTTGCAAAAGCGTATTGAAACCCGTTACCTGGATGAACTTGCCGACAACCTAGAAGATGCCATTGAGCGAGTGACACGCTATCGAGACCAGAAAAAGGCAATATCTGTCGGTTTGGTTGGCAATGCTGCAACAGTTTTCAGTGAATTGCTGAAAAGAGATGTTCCTATCGACATCGTTACGGATCAAACATCAGCCCACGACCCTCTTTATTACATCCCAGAGGGAGTTGATTTTGAAGACGCTCGGGATTACGCCGAATCAAACCCGAAAGAGTTTTCAGA
>CAJXVY010000089.1 GCA_913062665.1 uncultured Micrococcales bacterium | reverse complement strand
GGAGCCGGTGTTGGTAAGACCGTTTTGATTCAGGAAATGATTTACCGCGTGGCCGAGAACCACGACGGTGTGAGTGTTTTTGCCGGAGTGGGTGAGCGTACACGTGAGGGTAACGACCTGATTGATGAAATGACCGAGAGTGGTGTTATTGATAAAACCGCTCTGGTCTTTGGTCAGATGGATGAGCCCCCCGGAACCCGTTTGCGCGTTGCACTTAGTGCTCTGACAATGGCGGAATACTTCCGTGATGTTCAGCAGCAGGATGTTTTGTTGTTCATTGACAACATCTTCCGTTTCACTCAGGCGGGTTCTGAGGTGTCAACCCTTCTGGGTCGTATGCCATCTGCTGTGGGTTACCAGCCAAACCTGGCAGACGAGATGGGTATTCTGCAGGAGCGAATTACCTCAACCAGGGGTCACTCGATTACCTCGCTGCAGGCTATTTATGTTCCCGCTGATGACTACACCGACCCAGCACCAGCAACTACTTTTGCACACTTGGATGCAACCACCGAGCTGAGCCGTGAGATTGCTTCCAAGGGTCTCTACCCAGCGGTGGATCCGCTGGCCTCCACAAGTCGTATCTTGGATCCTCGATACATTGCTCAGGATCACTACGACACTGCGGTAAAGGTGAAGCAGATTCTTCAGAAGAACAAAGAGTTGCAGGAGATCATTGCGATTCTGGGTGTTGAGGAGCTCAGCGAAGAAGACAAGATCACCGTTTCAAGGGCAAGAAGAATCCAGCAGTTCCTATCACAGAACACCTACATGGCAACTAAGTTCACAGGTGTTGAAGGATCCACCGTTCCTCTGAAAGAGACAATCGAAGGATTCAGCAAGATCGCAGATGGTGAGTTGGATAACGTCCCTGAGCAGGCATTCTTCAACTGCGGTGGTCTAGAAGACGTCATGAAGGCTGCTGACAAGCTGGCGAAAGACGACTAATGAGCGATAACCAGATGCAGGTAAACATTGTCGCTGCCGACCACGAGGTTTGGTCAGGTGAGGCAAAGCTTGTGATTGCAAAGACTCTCGTAGGTGAGATTGGTCTTATGCCGGGTCACGAGCCAATGCTTGCAATTCTGGGCCCCGGCGAAATCAGGGTCACAGGTGGCAGCGGGGATGTTACCGCTACCACTGAAATGGGAGGTTTTCTGAGCATGGAGAACAACCAGGTGACTGTGGTCATGCGTGATGGTGGCATCGATAGCTAGTGAAAATACTGCTTCCTCCATCTGAGACCAAAGCGGTTGGCGGAGAGCACCCTTCACTGGATGTCAGTCCAATTGACGACCATTTACAGCTTGCCAGAAAACAAATCATCGACTCTCTGATCGAACTTTGTGGCGATGAGGAGATTGCCAAGAAGGCACTCAAGCTCGGCCCAAAACAACTTGCTGACATCCAGAGAAATCTGGAACTGATGCATTCTCCGACCATGCCGGCTATCGATCGGTACACAGGTGTTTTATACGACGCACTGAAGGCCGACGGAGCAGTCATGGGCAAAAACATTTATATCCAATCGGCTCTTTTTGGACTTATTCCAGCAACAACGCCAATCCCTTACTACCGATTTAGCTGGGATAGCAAATTGCCCGGGATCAACCTGAAACAACACTGGAAACAAGCCCATCAGGGTTTGTTTGAGCCTTCAGAGCAGGCTCTGGACATGCGATCAAAAAGCTATCAAGAACTTGCACCAATTGACAGTTCCAATAGCTGGGTGGTCGAAGTTTTTGTGGAGAATGCAAATGGAGAGCGAAAGCCTTTGAACCATTTCAACAAAAAAGCTAAAGGTGTTTTCGCGAAATTCGCAGATTCCGAAGGACTCGATGGAATTGATCAAGTCGAGTCACTGGCACTAAAGGCAGGTCAACGGGCGGAGATTGCCGATGGGGTAGTCACTTTAGTTGTCCCAGAGGGCTACTGAGCTCTTATTGGCTCTGGGGGCTGAATGACCCCTTCCTCAAGTGCAACCACGGCCTCGAACCAATCCCGGTCCGTTTCCAAAAGGTAGCCCGGCACCAACCAACCCTGCCCTTGACTATCTTCAATCAACAGTGTCGCCTCTCGGTGGGAATTCACTGTAAGCTCCATCACCTCAAGGTCCCAGTCTGGCTCAACCGGCATGACGGTCAATTCATCTTCTGCGTCAACAGTCCCCTCTGAGTCAGAAGTCACACTCCCATCAAGGGCTGAAGCATCTGTTTCCAGTATCGAGTAATCGTAAAAGCCCCTAGGAGCGGCACCGAACCAATAGCCTTCCGCAATTCTCTCTACAGCAGAGCGCGGACTTATTGTTGGGTATGAGCCGCGAAGAACTGGTTCAGCGAGGTGACCGCTAACGTTGGCTACTTGTCCGGTTTGGTCCCAGCCCACGTACCACTCGATTGCGGTTTGTTCACCATTGACAAAAGTAGATGCAAATGCACTTGCGCCCCACTCGTATCGCTCGACTTGGATGTCCTTCAGCTGACCCTGGTAGCCTGCGGATGAGATAAGTTCAAATGCCTCCGCGGCCAGGGTTTCGGCTGCAGGCATAGGAACCGTCGGAAGTGGTTTACATTCCTCTCTCGGCGAGACCTCATTTTCAAGCAAGTCATCTTCCATCAAGTAGCACTCCTCAGACAGCCAATTTCGCTTTGAAGAGTAATTGATCATGCCCGAACCGTGCCAATAGAGAGAAAGATAGGCGGAATC
>CAJXVY010000088.1 GCA_913062665.1 uncultured Micrococcales bacterium | reverse complement strand
TAGACTGTCTCACAACCAAAGCTTAGGGGTAACGTGACTTATTTCGTCGAAGGTGAGTTTTGCCTTCTCGCTCACCGGGGTCTGAGTCAACACAAGGACAATTTGGACGAGAATACGCTCAGCGCTTTTGAGGAGGCTTTAGCTCATGGAGCTACTCATCTAGAGAGCGATATCCAAGCCACCAAAGATGGATTCGCTGTGCTGTTTCACGATCATGACCTCAACCGAGTTGCAGGATTGGACAAGAAAATTTCTGACCTAACTCTCGAGCAAATACAGCAGCTTCGACTGAATCACGGCGGGAAGATTCCCTCCCTAGAAGAGGCGTTGAGCGAGTTTCCCGACACTCGGTTCAATCTTGATTTGAAAAGTTTCGCCGCAATCGAACCCACGGCCAAAGTTTTGGAGAAACTCGGTTCTCACAGTCGAGTTTTGCTTTCTAGCTTCAATGCCAAAACCCGCCAGGAAATCCTAAATAAAACCGAGAGGCTGACCGCCTCAAGCGCTGATGCTAGAGCCTTTCTCAGTATGTATGCGGCACACCTGATCGCTTCTCCCCTAGTTCGTGTTCTGAAGAGAGACTTTCATGCGCTTCAAATTCCAGTCAGCAGGTCATTTTTGAGATTTGACTCCCCCAGCTTCACAAAATCAGTTAGAAAACTTGGGCTACAGCTTCATTATTGGACTGTAAATGATCCAGCGGAGATGCTGAGACTCTCAAAGTTTGCAACTGGGATTGTCACGGATCGGGTTGATTTAGCTCCTAATTCCCTGAGAACTTAGATTTGCGGGAAGTTTATTTATAAACCAAGGGTTCTCCCCTCTACCAGAAAGAGGTGGACTTTGAACCAGACAATGCGTGGCATGAGAATCGGTCAGCAATCACTTGAAAACGAGGCCGGTGTTCGCCTTTCTGAGCGTCAAGAGCAGGTATATATCTGCCCAAATACCCACGAAACAAAGGTTGTTTTTGCAGCCGATGCCGAACTTCCCGACTACTGGGAGTGCTCCAGCTGTTCAAAATCAGCAGTCCGTGCCGTCGAGGGTAAGACGATTGAAGAATTAACCGTCGAAGAAGACGGACCAAAGACTCACTATGAAATGCTTTTGGAGCGTCGCAGCGAGCAAGAGCTCGAGGACTTGCTTGCTGAGAGAATTGAAATGCTGAGAGCCAAGCGCAAGCGCGGAGAAGCCGACCTCTAACGCTTCCTTCTTCTCTTTTTTGCGGGCTTGGTCCTCACGCTCCAGACTAGAACCCCGGCAGCGGCTGCAAGATTTAGAAATTCCAATCCAAGCCCAAACTGCATCGCGGGGGTTTTCCCTTCTCGCAAATCAACAGTTTCAACCATTACAGCGGGCTCAAACCACTCAACTTCGTCTATAACAGAACCGTCGGCATCAAAAATCACACTCTTACCAACCGTAGAGATGTTCACTACCACTCTTCCGGTTTCGATTGCTCGCAGCTTAGCGATTGCGGCTTGTTGATAAGTCTCATCAGAAAATCCAAAGTCTGCATTATTGGTCTGAGAGAGAATAATCTGAGCACCATCGTCAACTAACTCCCTTGGAATATCGTCCTCCGCAATTTCAAAACAAATCAGCGTTCCCGCCACACCCTCTTCAAGATCGTAGATACCGTCTCTTACCCCGAAGGAGTAGTCCCTGCTTATGAGGTCAATCAAATCAGCGGCGAATATGCGATAAAACTCGCGGTGAGGGACGTATTCGGCAAATGGAACGGGACGTTTTTTGTCATAGTAATCTCGCAGTCCCTGATTGTCCCAATAAAGACTTGAGTTGAATACTTGTCCGCTTCTCTCGGTGATGGTTCCAAAAATCAGCGGTGCTGAATACTCTGCAATGTAATCCTCAATTTGCTCTTGGATATCGGGGTTACGCAGCGGGTCAATATCACTTGCGTTCTCCGGCCAAACAATCAAGTCAATTGCTCCCAGCTCTGATCTTGGAATCAGCTCAGAGGCAGAAAGGTGATTATTGAGGATGCTTCCCCTTTCAGGATTGGCAAACAAACCGGCATTGGCATTACCTTGCACGGCTGCCACCCTAATCTCACCAACCTTCTCTGTATTGCCAACAGGAATTAGAAAGGCAAATGCAAAAATCGCAATCACCGAAACACCTGAGGCAATGGGAACGGCATTTTTCTCGCGGATGATTTTGATTCCGAAGAATAAAGCGATGCCAATGAAGGCAACTAGGAAGCTCACCATTGACATGCCGCCAAGATAGGCATAGTTGGCTAGAACAGACTCAGATTGGGTCATTGAAAGTCTTGACCAGGGGAATCCACCGTAGGGGAAATTATTTGCCAGCCACTCTCGGGCTGTCCAAATTGAGGCAAAAGCCAGCGAGAGCACCATTGGAGATGAAAGAGTCTTAGTCTTGCTCAACCTTTGGTACAAAAATGCCCATGCACCCAAACCAAAACCAAAATAAATTGCCTGCAGCACGGAAAGTGCAATCAATGGAACTGGGCCAAGGTATTGGCTTATCCACTCGATATGGGCTATATAGAAAGCCATTCCGGCGACAAAACCAACTAGTGAGGCAGACCAAAATCCAGCTCCTGTGACACTGGCTGCAATTACCAAAACCATTATTGGAGCCAATATCCATATGTTTTCAGTGGGGAAAATCCAAAGAGCTATCAACCCACCGAGCAAACCAACCGGTAGCCTCCAAAGCAGTTCAATTGAGTTCACGGATTCAGCCTAATCCTCAGACGTAGTAGCTATAGGCAACAATGCCGCGCTTGACCATATCCGTAGCCTGATAGGCGGTTTCT
>CAJXVY010000087.1 GCA_913062665.1 uncultured Micrococcales bacterium | reverse complement strand
GTGCGTGAACATGTCACTGCTGATCGAGCTATCGATTGTTTGCTGGACTTCATCTGGTGATGGCCATATGTCCTTCAAGAAGATCTCGTTACCTTCGGAATCAGTTCCCAGGGCGTCATTCTCGAAATCGAAATCCATTGTTCCGGCCAGCGCATATGCAATGACAAGTGGTGGAGATGCTAAGTAGTTCATCTTCACATCTGGATTAATTCGACCTTCAAAATTTCGGTTTCCACTCAGAACACTTGTAACAGCAAGGTCATTCTCCTGAATCGCTTCACTGATTGCTGGGTCTAGCGGTCCACTGTTACCTATGCAGGTGGTGCACCCGTAGCCAACCAATTGAAAACCAAGCTTGTCTAGGTAATCAGTTAGTCCACTCTTTTCGTAGTAATCGGTGACCACCTTGCTTCCAGGTGCCAAAGAGGTCTTTACCCAGGGTTTCGCGGTCAAACCTTTTTCGACAGCCTTTTTGGCTAGCAAGCCAGCGGCCATCATCACTGAGGGGTTGGAGGTATTGGTGCAGGAGGTAATACTTGCGATGGATACGTAACCGTTGTCAACGGCAAATTCCTTGCCCTTCACTGGAGTTGGATTAGAGGTCATTGGGGCGTAATTTGCTAAGTCCTTCTCAAAGCTCTGCTTTGCCTTATCCAGCTCAATTCGATCCTGAGGACGCTTTGGTCCTGCAATTGATGGAACGACAGTTGAAAGATCCAACTCGAGATACTCGCTGTATTCAGCTTCACTTCTTGGGTCGTGCCATAAGCCCTGTGCTTTAGTGTAACTCTCAACAAGCGCAACCTGCTCCTCACTGCGCCCGGTTAGGCGAAGATAGTCGAGGGTGACCTCGTCAATCGGGAAAATTGCAACAGTTGAACCGAATTCTGGGGACATGTTTCCTATGGTTGCTCGGTTTGCAAGAGGCACACTCGCAACGCCCTCGCCATAAAACTCAACGAACTTGCCCACAACACCGTGCTTACGGAGCATTTCAGTGATGGTCAACACGACGTCAGTTGCAGTGGCACCGGTTGGTATAGAGCCGGTTAACTTAAATCCAACAACCTTTGGAATCAGCATTGAAACAGGCTGACCAAGCATTGCGGCCTCCGCTTCGATTCCGCCAACGCCCCAGCCCAAAACACCAAGACCATTGACCATGGTGGTGTGCGAGTCGGTTCCCACGCAACTGTCCGGGTAGGCCATCAGTTCGCCATTGACCTCTCGCGCCATCACTGTGCGTGCGAGGTATTCGATATTTACCTGGTGGACAATCCCAGTGCCGGGAGGGACAACTTTGAAGTCTTGAAATGCACCCTGTCCCCAACGAAGGAATTGATAGCGCTCGCCGTTTCTTTGGTATTCATATTCGACATTGCGCTCAGCTGCATCAGCAGTACCTGCAACATCGATGACAACTGAGTGGTCGATTACCATCTCTGCGGGGGCAAGAGGATTGATCTTCTGCGGATCTCCACCCAACTCATCAACCGCTTCGCGCATGGTGGCTAAATCAACCACGCAAGGAACTCCCGTGAAGTCTTGCATGATGACTCGAGCCGGAGTGAACTGAATCTCTTCGCTTGGCTCGGCCTTTGCATCCCAATTTGCCAGCTTATTTATGTGGTCTTTGGTGATGTTTTTGCCGTCTTCCGTCCTGAGAAGATTCTCCAGCAGAATATTGAGACTGTATGGAAGCTTTTTGACGCTTGCCTGATTGATGTCGAAATAGCTGTATTCCTTGCCAGCTACATTTAATTTCTTTTTGGCATCGAAGCTGTTAGCCATGACACTCCTTATTGTTTCCCTACGACAAATCTACCGCTTTTGTAAGAACACCGCTTTGAGTATCAGCCAACTTATAACGAGCAAAAGGGCATACATGGGTGCACCCATAACGAGCCTTGCAGTGGCGAGCGCTTCAATTGCCCCGGCGAAATATAGAGGCAATTGGACAGCCAGCCTGAGACTGAAAAAAGCCACCCACAAAGCCGTCACAAGGTAAAACCGATACTTCAAGCCTGGCCGCTTTTTCCAGTCTTTGTTGCCAGTCAGCAAGGCCACAGCAACCCCAATCAGAGGTTGCCTGATCAAAATGCTCAAGCCAAGAACTGATGCATAGGCTGCATTGGTATAGAAACCAATAAGAAAATAATCCTGGGTTTGCCCGCCTTCTCGAAGAGCCAAGAAAGCGGCAATGGCTACTCCGGCCCCTCCAACAAGGACCTGCGTGAGCATTCCTCGGGTGAAAAGCCGGATTATCAGAAACACAACTGATGAGCTTGCTGCAGCGATTACCGCGGCAAAGCCATCACCTGTGAAACTAAAAACTGAGATAAAGAGCACTGTCGGCAAAATTGCCTCCACAATGCCAAGCCTTCCGCCCATGGATGCCAGCAATGACGACGGTGAGAAACTTACTGCCTCCCCATCGCTTTCAAGGCCAAGCCGTCCAGCGACCTGCTTACGAACGCTTTCGTCACTCACTCTGCTCTGCCTGATTCTGCGGAAGCCTAAGAGGGAGCAGCTCATTCGGTGGCAAAGGAACATTACCCCTATCGACCACTGTTGATCTAAACAGTTCAATCAAAGTCTGGTACTCGCCATTATCGCTGGCGGCTTTGCCATAAATCACACCTCTGAGCATCCACCTGGGTCCATCAACTCCGATGAAGATACTTTCCCGAAAGCCTTTTTTTCCATCTACTTCAACGGGAACCCTGGCTCTTATCTCTTGTCCAACGAGGCCTGATCTAACTTCTGCAGCACCACCTTGCTTTGAAATGGAAGATTGGATTGGGTCCAGGGCTTCCTCCCAAATACCTGCTGATTTCGGTGCCGCGAAAGCTTGCAGCTGCAATGTGCTCTCAGGGAACAAGACTGTTATTGCCA
>CAJXVY010000086.1 GCA_913062665.1 uncultured Micrococcales bacterium | reverse complement strand
TCAAGATCTTTCATGGCAACCTGGAACCCGCTACCGAGCTCATTGTTTGTGGCAATGGTCGCAAGACGGTCGTGAGCTGTCTCTGTCAGTGGTTTTGAAGGGTCGTAGAAAAAATAGGCGTAGGCGCGCTCTCTAGATCTGCCAACACGGCCTCTGATTTGATGAAGCTGGCTAAGCCCATAGTTTTCCGCACGATCAACTATCAATGTGTTGGCGTTTGGGATGTCTATCCCCGTTTCAATAATCGTTGTCGAGACCAGCACATCGAATTTTCTCTCCCAGAAATCCACCACCACCTGTTCCAATTGCCCCTCGGGCAGTTTTCCATGCGCAACTCCAACCCTGGCCTCGGGAACCAATCGGGCAATTTCGTTAGCCACCGCATCAATTGAACTGACTCGGTTATGGACATAAAACACCTGACCCTCGCGAATCAGTTCTCGCCTGATGGCAGCCGCCAACTGCTGCTCGGAATAAGCTCCGACATAGGTCAGGATTGGCTGCCTTTGCTCGGGAGGGGTGGCCAAGGTGCTCATTTCCCTAATTCCGGTTACCGCCATTTCCAAGGTTCGGGGAATCGGAGTTGCACTCATTGATAAAACATCGACATCTGCCCGCAGGCTTTTTAGCTTTTCTTTGTGTTCAACCCCGAAGCGCTGTTCCTCGTCGATGATGATCAGGCCTAGGTTTCTGAACTTCACCTGATCCCCCAACAGTCTGTGGGTTCCAATAACCAGATCCACTGCACCTGTTTTCATTCCATCCATAGTTTTTTTCACATCTGCAGTTGATTGAAATCTGGAAAGTGCTTCGATGTTCACCGGAAAACCTCTGAAGCGATCCCTAAAAGTTTCCATGTGTTGCCTGACCAGAAGTGTCGTCGGGCAGAGAATTGCAACTTGTTTGCCGTCCTGAATTGCTTTGAATGCAGCCCTCAGTGAAACCTCTGTTTTTCCAAAACCAACATCCCCTGCCAGCAGCCTGTCCATTGGCCTTGGGCTTTCCATATCCCGCTTAACCTCTTCGATGGTTTTTAGCTGGTCACTGGTTTCAACGTAGGGAAATGCCTCTTCAAGCTCGTGTTGCCAAGGGGTGTCTGGACCAAAGGCGTAGCCCTCGGCTTTAGAGCGTTCGGCATAGAGCTTGACTAGGTCGATAGCAATCTGTCTAACCGCTTTTCTAGCGTTTCCTTTGGCCTTGGCCCAGTCGCTTCCACCCATTTTTGACAATACGGGCGCCTCACCACCGACATACTTAGTTACTAAATCCAGCTGATCCACCGGCACAAATAGCGTGTCAGCTGGGTAGTTTTTCTTCGGTGGGGCGTATTCAATTAGCAAATACTCGCGGTTTAGCTTTCCACCGCGCCCGACTTTTCTCTGGACTAATTCCTTAAATTGCCCAACTCCATGCACTTCATGGACAACATAATCACCAGCCTTTAGTTCCAGCGGATCTACCTGCTCCCCCCTTCGAGAGGCAAGCTTTCGCTTGCTGGGGGCGATATAGGTTGCATTTCTACCCAGGTACTCACGCTCAGTGATGATTGCAAGTTTGCTAGCCGGTGCCACAAGTCCCTTTTGCAAATTCGCTTGGATTACAAAAAGACCCTTTTCTCCTTGGTAGCTCTCGATCAGTTTTGCTCCGCTAAGTTCTGCCATACGCTCGGCAGTTCCCGCTCCACTAGCCGTGAAAATCACTGAGTAATCCTGCGAAGTAATGTCTGAAATCCAAGAATTTAGATCGCTATCGATTCCAGCAAAACTGGGCAGGTCATAGACCTCTATATCGACACCCTGCTGGTCTCCAAATGGGGCAAAAAACTTGATTGGGTGATTGGTGTTTGAAAGCTTTTCTAAAAATTCATGCCAGTCATAAAAACCACCCGCACTGAGATCAATTGGCGCCTGTGCGCCGCTAATTGCGGCATCCCAAGCAGCGTGCAAAAACTCTTCATTGGTCTTTTTCAGATCCTCAGCCCTGGATCGAATTCTTTCCGGCGAAAGAATCAGATGCTGGGAACGCTCTGGGATGAATTCAAAAACCGGCACCATTGAACTTGTCAGCACAGGGGCTAAAGATTCCATGCCGGCAACCGGAATTGCATTAGCGATTTTTTCAAGCATCTCCCCGAGGTTTGGAAATTCAGCCGCCATCTCCCTTGCCCTGGAGGCAACCTCCGGGGTGATTAGTAACTCTCTTGCAGGATAGAGCAGGAAGCTTTCAAGCTTATTTGGAAGTGAGCGCTGGTCGGCAACCGAAAACTCTCTTATCTCCTCGATTTCATCCCCAAAAAATTCAAGCCGCAGAGGGTGATCTCCGGTAACGGGGAAAACATCGACTATTCCACCGCGAATGGCAAACTCTCCACGCTGGCTGACCATGTCCACTCGCTCGTAGCCAAGCTCTATAAGCTTCAGTGGTAGTTCTGCCATTGAGTACTCACGCCCGGCAAAGATCTCCATGGCGGGATGATTTGCCAACTGAGAGTGAACCGGCTGCAGGGCTGTGCGAACGCTCATAACAACAAAAACTGGATGTTCAGCGGGAGAACTTTTCAGCTCAAGCAACCTGGATATTGCCCTGAGTCTTTTGCCAACAGTCTCTGAGGAGGGTGACAGTCGCTCGTGAGGAAGGGTCTCCCAGCTGGGAAATTCAATTAGTTCAAAACTCTGGTCATATTGCTCGAGAAATTCCATCATCTCGGAGGCCTCGCGACCGGTTGCAGTAATCACCACAAATGGCTGCTTGCTGCCAGTTATCCTTGGCATATCGGCCACCAAAAAAGGGTGTGACCCAAGTGAGGCAATGATGGTTGAGGAGTCTTTTTTGGCTGATGCCTCAAATTTTGAGTAGGGGTAACCCTCGGAGATTTTTTCACCTAGGGGCCTAACACTCACCCCAGAATCCTACTCTTT
>CAJXVY010000085.1 GCA_913062665.1 uncultured Micrococcales bacterium | reverse complement strand
ACTGAGGGCTTGAACAAGGCCTATGACTCACTGCTAACAACTCGTAGAGACCTTGCCCTGCAATATGGTGGCGGACAAGGGGATGCGAAACTCAGAGAGCAAATTGTTGAGATTATGGCCCTGGAGGGCATAAACGGCAGCGCCGAAGATTTGATTGTCACAACAGGAAGCCAACATGGTCTTGATCTCCTGGCAGATCTGTTTATTGATTCGGGTGATGTGGTGTTGCTGGAATCTCCCAGCTATGTCGGAGCGGTTGGAATCTTCCGCCACAAAGAAGCCGAAATGGTCCATCTGCATACAGACTCAGAAGGTCTATCCCCGGAAGCGCTGCAGGAGCAAGTTACCGCTTTGAAGTCTCAGGGCAAGAAAGTAAAGCTTCTTTATCTAGTTCCAAGTTATGGAAACCCAAGTGGTGTCACCATCCCGCAGCATCGAAGAGAAGAGATTTTGGCCATATGTGAGGCCGAGGGAATTCTAATTATTGAAGATAACCCTTACGGACAGCTTTATTTTGATGAAGTTCCGCCAAACGCCATGAGGTCAATGAGTGAGCAGCACGTTGTTTACCTGGGTAGCTTCTCTAAGATTCTCTCCCCCGGTTTGAGGGTTGGCTATGTCCTGGCACCACCGGCAATCCGAGAAAAACTGACCCTCGCTAATGAATCTGCCATTCTCTCCCCGGCAATGTTTGGGCAAATGCTTGTTAGCGAGTATCTAACGGTAAATGACTGGAAAAAGCAGATTTCTGACTACAGAACTCTTTATCGAAAGAAAAGGGATGCGGCCATAGAGGCCATTGATAAGCATCTTCCCGATATTGAAACAACCAGACCTGGTGGAGGTTTCTTTTTGTGGGTGACGATGCCTGAAGGTATTGATTCAAAAGCTATGTTGCCACTGGCGGTCAGCGAATTAGTCGCCTATACCCCAGGAACTGCCTTTTATGGAAACGGTATGGGGAAAAACAACCTAAGAGTCTGCTTCTCTCACCCAAGTGTGGAAAGAGTTTCTCTTGGTATTCAAAGGCTTTCGACAGTGATTAATAACCAGCTTGAACTGCTGAAGACCTTCGATGCGGAGTAGTTGGTGAAAATTGTAATTCTTGCCGGTGGAATATCCCCGGAGCGCGATGTTTCCCTGAAATCAGGAAGAAGACTTGCCGATCATCTTGCTGAAGCAGGCGTAGAGAGTGAAATTAGAGAACCCGACGAGCTCCTCATTGATTATCTTGCAACCACAAAACCAGACCTGGTGTGGTCAGTTCTTCACGGAGCCGGTGGTGAAGATGGCAGTATTCAGAGGCTTTTAGAGATGCTAGACGTGAGCTTTATTGGGGCGGGGAGTGAAAGTGCCAAAATCGCCTGGAATAAGGCTGCAGCCAAAAGCTTGATCAAATCAGTTGGAATTTCAACCCCTGAGTGGATTGCTCTTCCAAAAAACACTTTCAAGCAACTAAATGCAAAATCTGTGCTGGAAGTGGTTGGCGAGCGCATCGGCTTCCCGCTCATAACTAAACCAATCAGAGGCGGTTCCGCGCAGGGTGTCGTTAGGTCTGAAAACTCTAAGGAGCTGGCCAAGTCAATGATTGAGGCCTACGCTTATGGCGATGAGGTCGTGATTGAAAAGCACATTCAGGGCACTGAACTGGCAATCACGGTTGTTGACACTGGCAATGGTCCAATGGCCCTGCCAGCAGTTGAAATCGTCGCTGAAAGCGGTAATTTTGGCTATGAGGAGCGATACATCCCCGGTGAAACAACTTTCTTTGCGCCGGCAAGACTTGACAACCAAGTGGCCGAAAAAGCCGCCGAGATGGCGGTTAAGGCCCATGAAACACTCGGGCTTGGAGTATTTGGTCGAATTGACATGATTGTTGACAAGAACAATGTTCCCTGGTTCGTGGAAGCCTCAATCATTCCTGGTCTTACAGAGACATCACTGGCTCCACAGGCCTTTGTTGCGGCTGGTTGGACTCTTGGTGAAGGGTACAAGGCTATCGCTGAGTCAGCAATTAGTCGTCAATCTCGTCGATGATCCTCTTCAAATCAGCAAAATTTGCAAAATCAATAACGAGTTGACCCCGCTTTTTGCCCAGTTTGATTGAAACTGAGGTGTTCAGTCTTTCCTCAAGGCGATCTTCAAGTTCAGTAAGTGCGCCACCTGTGGTGCCGGCAGTAATGGTTGCCTTGGGCTTTTTACCCTTCGCAACTGAAATAAGCTCCTCCAGAGCTCTCACACTCAGCCCCTGTTTGACTACCTTTTCTGCAAGCTCGATAACCTGCTGTTCGCCTTCTACTGCAAGCAAGGCCCTGGCGTGACCAGAACTGATTACTCCGCTTACCAACTTTTCTTGAACAGAAACCGGGAGCCGCATAAGCCTCAGTGTGTTTGTAATCTGCGGTCTAGATCTACCGAGTCTGTCAGCCAGTTGCTCCTGAGTGATTCCAAAGTCTTCCAACAGTTGTTTATAGGCAGCGGCTTCTTCAAGCGGGTTTAGATCACTTCTGTGAAGATTCTCAAGCAATGCATCACGAAGCATGTTTTCATCTGTGGTATCTCGAATTATTGCTGGAATCTCAGCAAGACCGGCTTCTTTTGAGGCTCTCCAGCGTCTTTCGCCCATAATTAGCTGGAAACCGCCATCTGACGGCCTTACAACAATTGGTTGAAGCACGCCGAACTCACGAACGGAGTGAACAAGCTCTTGAAACGCCTCTGGTTCAAAAACATCTCTGGGCTGTTGAGGGTTTGGTTGAATTTCATTTACCGGGATGCTTGCAAAGGCAGCTCCAGGGACCGGAAGCAAGGTAGTTTTCTGTTCCGAACTGAAAAAGACATCGACAGCGTCCTTGTCACCACCGGGAATCAAGGCTCCGATGCCTTTTCCTAAACCACCTCTTTTTTCAACCATTTAGCTGTTCTTTCCCTTTGCTGCGATTTCCAACGCCGCCTCCAAATAAGCTAT
>CAJXVY010000084.1 GCA_913062665.1 uncultured Micrococcales bacterium | reverse complement strand
CAAAGAAAAGCAATGAGTGAAAATCTTCACAAAACTTCTTCAAAAGATGCTGATAGTGATTTTGAGAACGAGCTGCTGGATGACCTAGAAGCTAACGATGCTGATTCCGATAGCAAGGGTGACAGCCCAAGCAACTGAGGTATAGCTGGTTAGTTTCAAGGCAAGAATCAGTTCTTTTGGACCCTTTGCTGTTGGCACCAAAAGACTCAAAGGAATCACTAGCAACAACACAAGCCAGCTGAGAATTGTTGCTGGGTATGCCAAAACGTAGGGAAGGGTGATAATCATCGGAAGCCAAATCAAGAATAAATAAAGTGACTTGCTGGCCTTCGACCCCATAAACACAGCAAGTGTTCGCTTTCCCGCCTGTCGATCGGTTTCAATATCCCGAATGTTGTTAGTGACCAAGACAGCTGCAGCGATCGACCCGAGGCCAATTCCAGCCATCACGGCATCCGGCTGAAAGACCAAGGTCTGCGCAAAAGAGGTCCCCAAAGTCGCAACTGGTCCAAAAAAGATAAAGACACTTAGCTCTCCAAGACCTGCATAACCATAAGGATCTTTTCCCCCTGTGTAGTACCAGGCGGCGAGGATTGCCAAAGCACCAATTAGCAGTAGCCACCACTGTGAGGTCAAAACCACAATCAGCAAACCGCTGACAGCAGCTAGCGCGAAAAACACCAGCGCCACCCGAAGAACTTTCCGAGGTTCAACCGCTCCTGAGCCAGTGAGCCTTTGCGGGCCAACCCGGAATTCATCAGTTCCTCGGACCCCGTCTGAGTAGTCATTCGAGAAATTAACACCCAACTGCAAAAAAACTGCGACCGATAGGGCAAGCAAGGCAATAAGTGGGTCAAAGCCATCAATTGAGTCTGCGATTGCCGAGCCGAGGATGACTGGAGAGAAAGCGAGTGGCAGGGTCCTGACCCTTGCACCGGTCACCCAATCAGTTATCGCCGCCATGAGTCAATGCTACTCAGACATCAGCTGTTGGATTCTTTGCAAATCCAATTTCTGACTATCCAGTCTTGGTAAATCTCTGAACTGTTTAATCTTTTTTGGTTTTGCTTCTCGTCCAATTATTTCCACCAGGTGGGAACTGATCGCGTCACTGACCTCAGGGGTTCCCTCAAATCCAATCGCCACCCGCTGCCCAAATTCCGTATCGCCAATTCCAACAGCGCAAATCTCCTGCACCCCTGCGATTTCTCTTGAGATTTCCTCGACCCGATCCAGCGAAACTTTCAAGCCTCCAGAAATAATCACCCGGTCCGCGCGTCCCAGAATTTCAAGCTTTCCAGAATCATCAAATCTTGCCAGGTCGTTAGTTTGGAACCATTCCGGAAGATTATTTGCAAGGCTTGAGCTTGAAATCTCTAAAAGATCATCGTTGATTCTGAGTTTTACGTCACCAATTGGTTCTCCGTCATAAACGCATCCACCACAGGTCTCAGTCATACCGTAGGTGCTGATTAGGTTTATGCCCATCGCCTTCAATTTCTGCATGACCGCGAAATCTGCTCGTTGGCCACCGATCAGTATTGCCTCGAATTTTCTCACTGAGCTATAGACCATTGGGTCTAAATCAATTGCCTCTGAAAGTCTTGCCAGTTGAGTTGGGACCAGCGAGACAAACCTTTTGCCCTCATCCATCAGTGATGCACCCCGAATGAACGCCTCTGCGGTGAATGGCAATTGAGTGTTCATCAGAATTGGCTGCCTGTCAGATTTGATTGATCTAACCAATACCATCAGACCCGCGATGTAATTGGCGGGAAGGGATAACAACCACTGACCTGAACCGATTCGCTGCTCAGTTGCCGCAGCCGAGCTAAGCAGGGCCCCAGCTGATAACTCGATTAGTTTGGGCCTTCCGGTGGAACCGCTGGATTTTATGACCACCGCAGTGTTATCACTGACCTCAGCGGGTATTTCCTCCTGAGGAGCAACGCCATTGATCTCGGGACCAGAAACAAATAATGCATCTCCACCCTCGAGTGCTGCATTCAAAGCAACCAGCACCTCGAAGGTTTTATTTGCGGGTATTTGAACCAGTTTGCGCATTAGAAATGCCAGGGGAAAGAGGACCAGTCGGGCTTGCGCTTTTCTAGGAACGCATCTCTCCCCTCCTTGGCCTCGTCGGTGCCATAAGCAAGCCTGGTTGCCTCACCTGCAAAAAGCTGCTGACCAACAAGCCCATCATCGGGAAGATTCATTGCGTATTTCAACATTCGAATTGCTGTTGGTGACTTTGAAAGAATTTGCTCTGCAAATTCAATGCCTGTCTTTTCAAGTTCCGCATGGGGAACAACTCTGTTCACCAAACCGATTTCATAAGCCCTCTCAGCGGAATACTCCTCGGCTAGGAAAAATATTTCTCTAGCAACTTTTTGGCCGACCTGTTTTGCAAGATAGGCGCTTCCGTAGCCCGCATCAAAGCTTCCAACATCGGCATCGGTTTGTTTGAATTTGCCATGCTCTTTACTTGCAATGCTTAGGTCACTGACGACATTCAAGCTATGTCCTCCGCCTGCTGCCCAGCCGCTTACCAGACTTATAACAACCTTTGGCATAAACCTAATTAGTCGCTGAACTTCGAGAATATGAAGCCTTCCAGCTCCAGTACCCTCGTATTGATAACCACTATCTCCACGGACCCGCTGGTCTCCTCCGGAGCAATAGGCCCAGCCGCCGTCTTTCTCTGAGGGCCCATTTCCAGTGAGCAAAACCACCCCAACATCACTTGTGACCCGAGCATGCTCTAAAACCTGATGTAACTCATCAACGGTTTCAGGTCTGAATGCGTTTCTCACCTCGGGGCGGTTGAATGCCACCCTGACAATACCGAGGGAGTTATGCCGGTGATAGGTGATGTCATTTAATGAGAAGTTCTCAACCTCATGCCAAATACTCGCGTCAAAAATCTCCGAAACCTTTTTTGCCATTTCTCTAGACTAATTGAGTGATCGAGCTAAAAGAACTGCTTAGCAACT
>CAJXVY010000083.1 GCA_913062665.1 uncultured Micrococcales bacterium | reverse complement strand
ACAAGCTGCTCAACCACAGAGTCTACCTTGACTGCGTTGCGGTTGTTACTCGCTCTATCCCAAATTTCCACTTCACCATCGGCCAAACCTTTGCCGACAATGACAATCTTTGGAATACCTATCAGCTCTGCATCAGCGAATTTGACTCCTGGGCTGAGCTTGGGTCGATCATCGATAAGCACGGTTTTTCCCTTTTGCTCGAGCTCGGATGCAATTTGCTCAGCAACTTCAAAAACGCCCTCGTCCTTGCCAGTGGCAAGAACGTGAATATCAGCTGGAGCGACACTTTCAGGCCAAATCAGTCCCTTTTCGTCGTTATTCTCCTCGGCCAGCACAGCCATAATCCGGGTGACGCCAATTCCATAAGAACCCATGGTTACGGTTACTAATTTGCCATTCTCATCCAGAACCTTCAGACCCAGAGCCTCGGCATACTTCCGACCCAACTGGAATACGTGACCAATCTCGATTCCGCGAGCAAGTTCAAGGTCGCCCGAACCATCCGGGGCGGGATCACCAGCTGCGATGTTTGCGATGTCAGCAATGCCGTCAGCTTTGAAATCACGTCCGTAAACCAGGTTGAAAACGTGCTTCTGGTCTTCGTTTGCTCCGGTAACCCAATGAGAACCCTCAGCTACCCGAGGGTCCAGCAGATATTCAATTTTCGACTCTGCTTCAAGACCTAAGAACTGCTTCCCGTTTTTGGTTGGACCTATGTAGCCTTTTACAAATGCAGGGTTTTTAGCGAAATCCTCAGCCTCAGCCTGCTCAACATCAACGCCAAACCAAGCTTCAGCGCGCTTTTGGTCAACTTCTCGATCGCCTGGTAATCCAACAATCACCAAACGAGTTTTTCCATCTGGGTTTCTAAGCTTCAGCACAACATTTTTCAAAGTGTCCGCGGCGCTGAACTCGCCGGTGGGATAGCGAGTTACGTTCGCATTTGCAAAATCAACCAAGGTTGAGATAGTTGGGGTGTTGGGTGAATCGTGGACTTCTGCCGATGGGACATCCGAGTAATCCACTGGTGATGCTTTTTCAAACCTAACCGCTTCAACGTTTGCGGCAAATCCACCTTTTGAGCGAACAAAGGTGTCTTCACCAATCTCACTTGGGGCAAGAAATTCCTCAGATTTTGAACCACCCATTGCTCCTGCATCAGCTGCACAAATCACATAATCAAGCCCAAGTCGACTAAAAACTCTCTCATAAGCGTCTCGCTGAGCTTGGTAACTCTTTTCAAGTCCAGCATCGTCGACATCAAAACTGTAGGCATCTTTCATGATGAACTCTCGACCTCGGAGCAATCCTGCCCTCGGTCTTGCCTCGTCTCGATACTTGGTCTGAATCTGATAAAGCTGGAGGGGAAGGTCTTTATAACTTGAATACAGATCCTTTACCAGTAGCGTGAAGACCTCTTCATGGGTTGGGGCGAGCAGATAATCAGCTTTTTTACGGTCTTGTATTCTAAAAATGTTATCCCCGTATTCTTCCCATCGACCAGTTTCCTCATATGGTTCTTTTGGCAATAAAGCGGGAAAATGAACCTCCTGAGCGCCAGCGGCTGCCATTTCCTCGCGAATGATGGTCTCGATCTTCTCCAAAACCATCAGTCCCAGTGGCAGCCACGAATAAATACCGGGAGCGGCTCTTCGAATGTAACTTGAGCGAACCAACAGTTTGTGGCTATCGACCTCGGCTTCAACCGGGTCTTCTCTCAGAGATCTAAAAAACAATGTGCTCAGGCGAATAGGCATGGGCACAATGTTAGCTTGCTTATTCCCCTTGAACCTCGATCTGCGGTGAACCAATTTCAGCTGAGTCCATCTCCGCTGCAATTCTGTTGGCTTCTTCAATCAGGGTTTGCACAATCTCATCTTCAGGAACGGTCTTGATTACCTCTCCCTTGACAAAAATTTGACCCTTCCCGTTTCCGCTGGCAACCCCAAGGTCTGCTTCTCTTGCCTCACCTGGTCCGTTTACCACGCAGCCCATAACCGCGACCCTGATTGGGACAGTTAGGTGCTCGAGTCCGGCTGTCACGTCATCTGCCAACTTATAAACATCCACCTGCGCTCTGCCGCAGCTTGGACAAGAAACAATCTCCAGTTTTCGAGGTCTTAGATTCAAGCTTTCCAGAATCTGATTTCCAACCTTAATCTCTTCAACCGGAGGAGCAGAAAGAGAGACCCTAATAGTGTCTCCGATTCCCTTGGATAGCAATGCACCAAAAGCTACTGAGCTTTTGATGGTTCCTTGGAAGGCGGGTCCGGCCTCAGTAACACCGAGGTGCAGCGGCCAGTCACCCCGCTCAGCGAGCATCTCGTAGGCCTTCACCATGACCACCGGATCGTTGTGCTTCACTGAAATTTTGAAATCGTGGAAGTCATGCTCCTCAAAAAGGCTCGCCTCCCAAACAGCAGATTCAACCAATGCCTCAGCGGTGGGTTTTCCATATTTCTCCAATAAACGAGGGTCTAGAGAACCTGCGTTTACCCCTATCCGCAAACTCACACCAGCGTCTTTGGCAGCCTTAGATATCTCGCCGACCTTGTCATCAAACTTTTTGATATTTCCAGGGTTCACCCTCACTGCCCCGCAACCGGCATCAATTGCCTTGAAAACATATTTTGGTTGGAAGTGGATGTCGGCTATGACTGGAATCTGACTCTTCTTTGCAATCACGTGCAAAACGTCTGCATCATCCTGTGTTGGGCATGCCACCCTGACAATGTCGCAACCACTTGCAGTCAACTCAGCAATTTGCTGCAGGGTCCCATTTATGTCTGTGGTCTGTGTGGTGGTCATAGACTGCACACTGATGGGAGCCTCGGATCCGACTTGGACGTTTCCAACTTTGATCTGACGAGTTTTCCTTCGTTCGGACAAAGTTGGTGGTGGTGATTTCGGGAGACCGAGGTTTACTGCTGGCATTCGCTTCTTTCTGAGTTTCTATCCATCAATATAAACAGTGAAAATTTCGCAACTGTTCCT
>CAJXVY010000082.1 GCA_913062665.1 uncultured Micrococcales bacterium | reverse complement strand
GAGAAGTACCAAACAAGGAATCCCAATGCCATTGGGAAGGCAAACGATCTATATCGTTTGCGGTGAGCTGCGAACTCATCAGAATTCTGGAAATTGATCCAGACTTCCTCTTGGTTTTTAGTCTCCAATAGAACTCCTTTGTTCTAAGTTGCCAACACCGTTGTCAGCAACTAGGGCTTACGCCTTGGAGAAACTCTACACTTGAAAAAAATTTCTCGTTTTTGAAAAAAGAAGAAATTTAATCAGGTTAACAAACTAACTTTTGGGGGACAGAACCTTCGATCAAATAGTCCTCAACCTGCCGATCAATGCAACCCACACCTTGCCCGAAAATAGTATGTCCCTCCCCCTCAAAAGTCAGAAGCACTGAGCCATCCAGAATTTGACTGAGGCTTTCAGCCTGCGAGTATGGCGTTGCCGGGTCGCCGGTTGTTCCAATGACCAGTGGTGTCGCATCGGTGGCGACTGTGAAATTCAGTTTTTCGGAGGGCGGCTCCCCGGGCCACTCAGCGCACATCAGGTGACCGTCTTGCCAAGACTCGCCAAAGATTTCACTGAGACCCAATAATTCTTCATTCAGTTTGTCTACCTCTTCTGGATTTGAACTCAATCGGTCATCGGCGCAATTAATTGCGATGTTGGCATCAATCAAGTTTCCTCGGTAGCTTCCGTCATTTTCACGCTCGTTATAGAAATCAGCAAGAAAGAGCATTCTTGCGCCATCTCCATCCAGCAAGTCAGCAAAGGCATCAGAAAGAATTGGCCAAGCAGATTGCTGATAGAGAGCAGCAATGATTCCCGTCACTAGGCCAGATGTTGCGAGCTCTCTCTGACCAACTGGTAGGGACTGATTGGAAACTGACTCGAAAATACTCTTAACCGTTTGCTCTGCGCTGGCAAGGTCAGCTCCAAGAGGGCAATCTTGATTAACGCAGTCAATTAAGTAGTTTTCGAATGCGTTGTCAAAACCAATTAGCTGATTGATAGTTGACTGCCGAGCACCAATTGTTGGATCAACAGCTCCATCCAAAACAAACCTGCCAACTCGATCCGGAAAAAGGGCGAGATAGGTTGCGGCTAGTTCTGTCCCGTATGAATAACCAATAAAGTTCACTCGCGGGACATCCATCAATCCTCGAATGAGCTCCAGGTCTCTGGCCGTGTTCCGGGTTCCAACATATTCAATGATTGCACCTGAGTTCTGTTGGCAGTTTTCAACATAGGAATCAATCAGGGTTTTTGATTCCTCGTTGGAGAAAGCTTGGCCATACAGTAGCTCGTCTTTGAGCTGGTCATCAGGGCAATCTATTGCTGTTGACTCGCCGACTCCCCTTGGGTCAAAAGTTACCAAGTCAAAACTGTCAACAATTCTGTTTGTTGCGATGTCAGCACCACGGTCGCGCATCCACTGGTTTGCACTCACCCCTGGTCCGCCTGGATTCAAAAAAACCACTTCGTCCGTGCCTGGGTTGTTCAGTCTTAAAAGTGACAGTGTGATTGATTCAAACTCGGGGAATTCCCAGTCCAAGGGGGCGGAAATTGTCGCGCACTCATAATCCCCACAGGTCTCCCAATTAATTTCCTGCATCAAGTAATCAATCGGACCCGGCTGCGGAGCCTGCTGTTGCTCAACGGGGCCACATGCTGAAATCAACAAAACAACAGGGACCAAAAGCGCAAGCTTTTTCAATTTCCCCAGCCCCTGAAAATCATCGAGGTGGCTAAGGCCTCCAAAACCAGCAGGTCTCTTACATTTCTCTCGATCCGCTCCCTGGCAATTCTTATCTCTTCCAAAATGTTTAGTGTCTGCTCAACTTTGGATGCCCGAGCTCTGAGTTCAACAGTGTCGCGGATTGACTCGTTGATTAACTCCTCTCCCGACCCGAGCTGGACCCTCGCAACGTCGCGATAAACGCTTGCTAGATCCAACAAAATCCGGTCAAGGCCATCCCTTATGGCTCTGGTTTCCCGCCTTTTTTGGTTCTCTGTGACTGACTTCAGTTCACTTCGAAGTTGAGCAGGTACCTTGTCATCCGGCCCCAGGCCAAGGGATGCCATCAGTGAGAGTTTCTCCTGCTCTGCCTCCTCTTGGGCCAAAGCCTCGCCATCTTTCTTTGCCAAATTCAGCCATTGCTCGGCGGCTCTGATTGCCTTACCAAGATCATTTATCTCCAGCGCTATCTCGATGCTCTGTGCCCTGCGTTGTCGAGCCTCGTAACTATTCGCAAGCCTGCGAGCCATGCCGATGTGAGACTGAGACTCTCTGGCTGCAGTTATAGCAAGCTCTGGCTCTACTCCCTCGTTTTCGATAAGTAGATTCGAAACCTCTTCCACAGAGGGCACAGAAAGGTTGAGCTTTCTCACCCTTGAGCGAATTGTTGGAAGCATGTCCATCTCGCTTGGCGCACACAACAGCCAGATGGTTTTCTCGGGTGGCTCTTCCAAAGCTTTCAGCAGAACGTTTGAACTCCGCTCTGCCATTCGGTCCGCATCTTCAATTAGCATCACTCGATAGCCACCAGTTGATGATCCCAGTGAGCTAGACGCCACCAGTGTCCTTACCTCATCAATAGTTATTACAACTTTGTCTGTTGTTAGTACTGAAAGATCTGGATGATTACCCGCAATCACTAACTGACAGTCTTTACACTGACCACAACCATCGGATTTACAAATCAGAGACTGCGCAAACGCTCTTGCAAGATTTGATCTGCCGGAACCGGGCGGGCCTACAAAAAGCCACGCGTGATAAACGCCATCGCTCTTCTCGGAAAGCGCGTGCTGGAGCTGATCAACCGCTTCGGGCTGGCCTAATAGATCAGCAAACACTTTTGACATCTATTTATTGAAACCTTTTTTCAAGCTCAGAGATCAACTTTTGTGAAATCTGTTCAACTGTTTCTGATGCATCCAGCACAAGAAACCGCTCAGGTTCTCTGTTTGCCAACTCCAAATAAGCTTCTCTCGCCCTTTCAAAAAAATCTACTTTTTCCTG
>CAJXVY010000081.1 GCA_913062665.1 uncultured Micrococcales bacterium | reverse complement strand
TAGCTAATTGCTATGAGATATGCCAGATAGGCGACATAAAGAAGTGTTAGAACACTTCCTTCAATTCTGTTGATGCGCTTACCCAAAATAAACACAGGAATCATCAAAAGGTTTGCTGCCAAGAATGACCACATCGAAAATGTATTGGTGCTATCCAAAAGCGCAATCCCGCCGGGGGCAACCATTGCCGCGACAGCTCCAACAAGGGATACATTGAAAATAACGCTACCTAGCAAGTTTCCAACCGCCATGTCTCGCTGGTTTCGAATGCTGGCAATTATCGAAGTCACTATTTCTGGAGCACTTGTTCCAACAGCCACGATTGTCAAACCAATGACCGCTTCACTAACACCGAGTGCTGTTGCTATCTCAACAGCCCCAGTGACCATCAAGTCGGAGCCAATAACCAACGCGACCAGACCTGCTAGCAAAATCAAGGATTGAACCCAGACTCGGCTGGAGGTGTCTTTCTCGGCTTCAGCTATCTCTTGTCTTGAATTTCTATACAAAAGCCCAAAATAAACAACACCGGTCAGCCCCAGAATGACTCCGTCGGTGAAATTAAGCGACAGATCTAGTGCGAGAACAAATAGCGCCATTGCACCGACGACCATCACCGGAAGCTCAAGTCTGATTGCAGGGGTTTGAATCTGCAACGGGGCAATCAAGGCCGTGATACCCAGAATCAAAAGAAGCGTCAGCGTATTGGTTCCGGTGATGTTTGCAATCGCAAGCTCACCGTTGCCCCTAATGGCAGCGTTGATACTAATCGCCATCTCTGGAGCACTTGTCCCTAGCGAAACAACGGTGAGACCAATAATCATGGGGCTAACGCCGATGCGCGCAGCAAGCTTTGAACCAGCTCTGACTATTGTTTCTCCACCTGCAATCAAGGCGGCAAGGCCTGCAATGAAGCTAATTGCTGCGATCACTGATTGACCAGCTGCCTAATTGGCACCACCATTGGAGTCTTTGCCACCGGATCTTCGATCACCCTTGCCAAAATATTGAACGCCTCTGCCATGTTGGTTGGAGTAATAACCTCGGATGCTTCGCCATCGGCGAGGATCTCTCCGTTTCTCAGAATTAGAACTCTATCGGCAAACCTTGCTGCCAGATTCAAATCGTGAATAACCGCCAATATAATCATGTTCCGCTCGCGCTTGAGTGAAGATAGCAGGTTGATCACCTCTAGTTGGTGGGCATAGTCCAAAGAGGTTGTCGGTTCATCCAACAGCAACACCTTTGGGTTTTTCACCAAGGCGGCGGCAATCATGGTTCTTTGACGCTGGCCTCCCGATAGTCCACCTATGTTGGTCTGACTTGACTGAGTCAACCCGCAACGGTCAAGCAGAGTCTCGACTTCGGCTTTGAGCTTTGGACTGAGCCTGGAAATTCCAGAGTTGCTAACTGCGTTTTTTGAAACAAAGTCAAAAACTGTTTCAGTTGATTTTGCCGCTGGGTGTTGAGAGAGATAGGCGATATCGTCTTTCAGGCTTTTTCGGCTGATTGTCGATATCGCCTTACCGTCTAAAAAAACAGCTCCCGAAGAAGGCTCCAGTTTTCTTGCAAGAGTCTTCAAAAGCGTTGACTTGCCAGACCCGTTTGCTCCAATAATTGCCGTGATTGAACCTGAATCCAATTCCAAATCCAGGTTTTTCAAAACCGCCTCTGCTGAGTAGCCGGCACTCACTGACTGCGCGGCTAATTTAGAGTCGGATTCGAACATAGAGACAGTTTAGTTTCAGCCAGGGGATAAACAAGCCAGCGACTAGTTGCTAACAGCTAATTCCTTGGGCCGCTTGGTTGCTTTATCGCCAGCTATTTTTCTGACCATGGATGGAAAGACAAAAGAGTGAAGTGGTGCGACTAGCCACCAATAGACATGCCCAAACAATCCTCTTGGTGCATAAATAGCTTTCTGAACGACCAAAACATCGTCTCCTTGGTCGAAAAGTTCCCACTGGAGCCAGGCCTTGCCTGGAAGCTTCATTTCGGCTCTGAGTCTCAATAACCTTGGTCTCTCAATGATTTCTACTCTCCAGAAATCTAAGGCTTCACCCTCGACCAAGAAGTTGTCATCTCGGCGTCCACGTCTTAGTCCCGCTCCTCCAACAACTTTGTCCATAAGTCCGCGAATTTCCCAAAGCCAAGTTCCGCTGGAATAGCCATTTTTGCCACCGATGCTCTCAACCCGAGACCAAATATTCTCAACTGAGTCTTGACTGAGCATGACTCTTTTGTCTTCATAGAGCGATCCTCCCGCCCAGTCCGGGTCGTTAGGAAGGGGATCACTTGGCATCCTGGGATCACTGGCGTTAGTCCAGCGGGTTTCAACATCGGCATCGATAATTCTTCTTAGTGCCAGTCCTACCGCTTTTCTAAATCCAGTGAGTCCACCTTTGGGTTCTGGGATGTATTCGCGGATATCGTTTTCGTTGCACAGAACCTCGTTTTTGAGGCTGCTTACAAGTCTTTTCGCAAGAGTTACGGGTACCGGTGTGACAAGACCTATCCACCCACTCGCAAGCTTGGGGGTCATCACCGGAATCGGATAAATTCTTCGCTTTGGCAACCCAGCTTCCTCAGCAAACTGAATCATCATTTCCTTGAAGGTCAAAATATCCGGACCGCCGATATCAAAGCTTCGGTTTATTTCCGCAGGAAGCGTGCAGCAACCAACGAGATATCTCAATACGTCTCGGATGGCGATTGGCTGGATTCTGTTATTGACCCATTTAGGGGTGACCATAATTGGCAAGCGTTCTGTCAGGTGTCTAAGCATTTCAAAACTTGCAGAGCCACTTCCTAAAACAATTCCTGCTCTTAGCTCCGCTGTTGGGACCCCAGAGTCCCTGAGAATCTCTCCAGTTTCTTGTCTGGCACCTAGGTGCTGAGACAGCGGCGAGTCAGCTTTAGCTAGACCACCAAGATAAATAATTCGCTCAAGTTTGTTTTTCTTGGCCACTTCACCAAACTTTGTTGCAAGTTCTCTTTCCTG
>CAJXVY010000080.1 GCA_913062665.1 uncultured Micrococcales bacterium | reverse complement strand
ACTCTTTTTGTTAGCTGCCTGGTTTTTGTGAATCACGCCCTTGCTAACAGCCTTGTCTAGCTTCTTGGATGCAAGCTGCACGGTCTCCTCGGCACGAGCCTTGTCACCAGCGCTAATTGCCTCGCGAGCAGCTCTGACTGCAGTCCTGACCTCGCTGCGGACAGCCTTGTTGCGCTCTTCGGCCTTACGGTTGGTGCCAATGCGCTTAATCTTTGACTTGATGTTTGCCATTAGTTACTTTCTAAATCTATGTCTGCTTTGGACAAAGTTAAAGACTACCAGCAAGCGGAATGCAAACTCAAGAGTTCTTAGTTAACTATGCGAGAATATAGCAATTGGTTTTTCTAGAGACAGGTTGATGATTTCAGTGGATTCGCCCGCACCGCGCATGAGGAATTTCTGCATAATCGCCCATATCGACCATGGAAAGTCCACCCTTGCCGACCGAATGCTGCAACTTACGGGAATAGTGAATGAACGTCAGATGCGTGACCAGTATCTGGACCGGATGGATTTGGAGCGCGAGCGGGGGATTACCATCAAGTCTCAGGCAGTCAGGATGCCTTGGAAAATAGGTGATCAGGATTACGTTCTGAACATGATCGACACTCCAGGTCACGTTGACTTCAGCTACGAGGTGAGCCGCTCTCTGGCTGCTTGCGAAGGTGCAGTCTTGTTAGTCGATGCAGCGCAGGGAATAGAAGCTCAAACTCTTGCCAACTTGTATTTAGCGATTGAAAATGACCTGGAAATCATCCCAGTTTTGAACAAGATAGACCTGCCAGCAGCCCAGCCCGAGAAATATGCGGAGGAGCTTGCGGGGTTGATTGGCTGCGACATTGAAGACATCCTGCAGGTTTCTGGAAAAACTGGGCAGGGAGTTCCAGAGCTACTGGACAGGTTGGTGAGAGATATTCCTGCTCCTACCGGTGAGCTGGATGCTGCTCCGAGAGCGATGATATTTGACAGCGTCTACGACGCATACAGAGGTGTAATCACCTATGTTCGAATGGTTGATGGAACAATCTCTGCTCGCGAAAAAATCAAGATGATGTCGACTGGGGCCGTGCATGAGTTGTTAGAAATCGGAGTTAGTTCTCCCGAGCCCACAGCGACCAAATCTCTCTCTGCGGGAGAGGTTGGTTATCTAATTACCGGAGTGAAGGATGTTCGCCAATCCAAAGTCGGTGACACCGTAACCAGTAAAGACAACACCGCTACCGAACAGCTGAAGGGCTACGTGGAGCCAAAGCCTATGGTTTTCAGTGGTATCTACCCGATTGACGGTGGAGACTATCCAGCCTTGAGAGAGGCCTTGGATAAGCTTCGGCTGAGTGATGCAGCTTTGGTTTATGAACCAGAAACCTCCGTTGCGCTTGGATTTGGTTTTAGGTGCGGCTTTTTGGGTCTGCTCCACCTAGAAATCATTAGCGAAAGACTCGAGCGCGAGTTTGATTTGGGACTAATTGCAACCAGCCCCTCGGTTGTTTATCAGGTGACTATGGAGGATGGGTCTCAGCACACCGTAACCAATCCCAGCGAGTTCCCAACGGGAAAAATAAAAGAGGTTTTGGAACCTGTTGTAAACGCCACAATCCTTACCCCGAAAGACTATGTGGGGACGATTATAGAGCTTTGCCAGCAAAGACGCGGATCAATGATTGACATGCAGTATCTGAGTGAGGAAAGGGTGCAGCTTCGATACAAACTTCCACTTGCTGAGATCGTTTTTGA
This sequence comes from uncultured Micrococcales bacterium, assembly GCA_913062665.1. The sequence continues at coordinate 1,271 of CAJXVY010000080.1, read as the reverse complement.
CTTTTTTGATCAGTTGAAGAGTAAAACTCAAGGCTATGCGTCGCTGGATTACGAGGAGTCCGGCTTGCAAGCCAGTGAGCTTGTGAAAGTTGATCTGCTTTTGCAGGGTGACCAGGTAGATGCGTTTAGTGCCATTGTTCACAAAGACAAGGCTTACGCCCACGGAGTTTCAATAACAGCCAAGCTTCGAGAGCTAATCCCCAGGCAACAGTTTGAAGTACCAATTCAGGCGGCTGTCGGCTCAAGAATTATTGCCCGTGAATCAATTCGTGCCATGCGCAAAGATGTTTTGGCAAAGTGCTACGGAGGAGATATCACACGTAAGCGCAAGCTCTTGGAAAAGCAAAAAGAGGGAAAGCGCCGGATGAAGATGGTGGGCAAGGTGGAGGTCCCGCAAGAGGCTTTCATTGCAGCTCTGAGCTCAGATGGCGGCAAAGCCGAAAAGAAGAAATAAGCATGCCGGGTCCATTGCCAATCGGACTCTCATGGGAGGGAAGCTTTCCAAAATTTCGTAATTTCGACCGAAACAAGACCTGGCACGCCTATGTTCATGTTCCATTCTGCGAAGTGCGCTGCGGCTATTGCGACTTTAATACATACACGGCCGAAGAGGTTCAGGGTGTAAAACGATTCGAATTCGATCAGTCTTTGACCAAGGAAATCCGCTTGGCCGCAGAAAGTCTCAAGGCTCAAGAGATTTCCTCGAAAAGCTTCCAGACCGTTTTTTTCGGAGGTGGCACACCTAGCCTTTTCAGCCCTGCTCAAATTTCCAGGGTACTAGCTGGACTTCGCGAAAATTTTGGAATCAAGGACGATGCTGAGCTAACGATGGAAGTAAATCCAGACACTGTCGATGAAGACTATCTGCAGCAAGTAGCGGAACTGGGCATAAATCGAGTCAGCATAGGGGCGCAAAGTTTTGACCCTGAGGTTCTAAAAGTCCTCGATAGAACCCATAAGCCCGAAAATGTTGAGCTTGCCGTTGACTGGGCGAAGAAAGCAGGCATGCAAGTATCTCTGGATTTGATTTATGGCGCTCCCGGTGAGTCCCTGGAAAGCTGGAGGAAATCACTTCATCGGGCGCTTTCGATGAAGCCTGACCACCTGAGCGCCTATGCGCTGATTGTCGAACAGGGAACAAAACTTGCACGGCAGATTTCGAGGGGTGTTTACCCTGAGCCAGATGATGATCTTATGGCTGACAAATATGCCCTTTTGGAGGAGATGACCTCACGAAGTGGCCTGAATTGGTATGAGTTATCTAATTTCAG
>CAJXVY010000079.1 GCA_913062665.1 uncultured Micrococcales bacterium | reverse complement strand
AACTCAACCGCCGCGGAGAGCTACCGCAGGGTTGCCAGGGAGATGGTGGCGCGTGGCTTTGCAGCTTGAGAGCTCCAATGATTTTCAGCTCCAGCTAGAAAATTTTGAAGGACCCTTTGACCTTCTTTTGCAGTTGATTTCTAAACATGAACTGGATGTGACCGAAATTGCCCTCTCCAAGGTAACCGACGAATTTCTTGTCTATGTTCGTGGGATTGAAAAAACACTCGGTCTTGATAGGGCGAGCGAATTCTTGGTGGTTGCGGCAACGCTAATTGATTACAAACTGGCTAGTCTTTTGCCAAGTGGCGAGCTCGTTGACGCTGAAGACGTAAGGGCGCTCGAAGCCAGAGATCTACTGTTTGCAAGATTGCTGCAATACAAGGCATTCAAAGAAGCCTCCTCCTGGTTGCAACACAGACTCCTCAGCGAGTCCACAAGATTTCAGCGAATGGCGAGTCTGGAAAACAAATACAAAGACATCAAGCCACCTCTGAAATTCACTTCGGATGCCGAATCTCTGGCCAAACTAGCCGAGCAGTTACTCTCATTTGATGATTCGCCAAGAGTAGACCACCTGCATGTTGACAAAATTAGCGTCAAAGATCAGGCGGAAAGAATCGCACTAAAGCTTCGCAGTGGGCCTAAGAGGTTTAGCGAGTTGATCACCGATCAACCGAAGCCTGTGATCGTTGCGAGTTTTTTGGCAGTTCTTGAGCTTTACAGGCAGTCTGCAGTGAAGCTCAGTCAGGCAGAGGGTGAGTCAATGCTTATTGAGCTTCTGCAAATACCTGCCATTTCCGAGCAGATTGGAGATGAGTATGAGTGATCCACAACTTCGATCTGCAATTGAAGCAATCTTGATTGCTGCAGAAACGCCTCTACCAACGGTAACTATTGCGGGTGCGGTGCAGGCTCCCATTGCTGAGGTCCAAGCTGAGATCGAGGCACTGAGCAAGGAGTTGGGTGACCATGCTGATGGCGTTGGGAGAGGTTACGAAATACGAGAAGTTGGTGGTGGCTGGAGAGTTTATATAAACCAAAAACACGACTGGGGCCTGGAGAAGTTGTTGTCCTCGGAGGCCCCTAGCAAGCTCTCTCAAGCTGCTTTGGAGACATTGGCGATCATCGCCTACCGGCAACCAATCTCTCGTGGGCAAATTTCTCAAATTCGTGGGGTTAGCGTGGACAGCTCGATAAAGACTCTGCAATCCAGAGGACTGATTGAGCATCGCGAGACCGATCAGGACACCGGGGCCGCACTTTTTGAAACAACTCAGTACACCTTGGAGCTTTTGGCAATCAATTCACTTTCAGAGCTTCCAAAAATCTCACCCATGCTTCCTGACACAGGATCATTTGATGACTGAGATGCGATTGCAAAAGGCAATGGCTCACGCTGGAGTTGCGTCCAGGAGAGCAAGCGAAGAGCTGATAATCAAAGGCTTGGTGAAGGTAAACGGCAAAGTTATAACCGAGCTTGGGACAAAGATTGACCCAACCACTGACAAATTAGAGGTTAGGGGTAAGCCCATACAGGTTGATACCGAAAAGCTGTATTTGGCGTTCAATAAACCACTTGGTGTCATATCCAGCATGCGTGATGATGAGGGTAGGCAAGATCTCAGTAATTTCTTCAGTGAATACGAGAGAGTGTTCAATGTAGGACGCCTTGATGCTGACACTTCGGGTCTGTTACTGATGACAAATGACGGAGAATTAGCCAACCAGCTGACGCATCCCTCATTCGAAGTTCCGAAAGTCTATGTTGCAAGAGTTCAGGGAACTGTGCAGCAGGCAACAATTGCCAAGCTGCTGTCAGGAATTGAGCTGGAGGATGGTGCAATCAGGGCCGATAGGGCAAAGTTGATTGACAGTGGAAATCAAATGAGTTTGGTGGAGATAACAATCCACTCCGGAAAAAACAGGATCGTCCGAAGGATGCTTGACGAGGTGGAGCATCCTGTAAAGGACCTAATTAGGCAGCAGTTTGGTCCAATAAAACTTGGAACTTTGCGTCCAGGCGATGCCCGCGAGCTGGGTAAGCTGGAGGTTAGCGCTTTGATTGAGGCGACCAGCAAAAAGGACTAGATATGGCTTACAGGGCAATTCGCGGAGCAACCCAACTGGAACGGGATGAGCGCGATCATCTGCTTAGGAGAACTGCTGAACTTATTACGAAAGTGATGCACGACAACGATGTTCACTCATCGCAGCTGGTTTCAATTTATTTTTCTGCAACCCAAGATATTCATAGCGAGTTCCCAGCTCTCGCCGCCAGGGAACTGGGACTAGGGGATGTTCCGCTGATGTGTGGGATTGAGATGGATGTCGATGGCGCAATGCCAAGGGTCATTCGTCTGATGATGACTTGCGACATTGATCTGCCAAGAAGTGAAATAAAGCACATCTACCTTCGCGGTGCAGAGGCATTGAGGTTGGATCTCGCGCAGTGAGTGAACTTAGAGGCGTCAAAATTGTTGGTGCTGGACTAATCGGCACCAGTATCGGTCTGGCGCTAAGAAGGCACGATATCCCTGTTTGGTTGGAGGATAATTCCTCAACAAATCTGCGGCTGGCTATTGAATATGGTGCGGGTGGTGAAGCCATAGATGGCGAGCCCGATCTGGTCGTGGTCTGCCTGCCGCCAGATAAAACCGCTGCCCAGATTGCCTTCGAGATAGAGAAACACCCCAGTGCTGTTGTGACAGATGTGGGGAGCGTGAAGGGTTCAATTTTGGAAGAGCTGAAAAGGCTCTCTATCGATACCGGAAGGTATGTTGGTGGTCACCCAATGGCCGGTCGTGAGCGAGGCGGGGCCATCGCTGCTCAAGCAGATTTGTTTTTCTCCAGGCCCTGGGTGATTTGCGCCGAAGAAAATAACACCGATGCCCTGTATAAAGTCAGAAGCCTTGTCCGCCTAGTGGGAGCGACACCCATTGAGCTAAGTTTTGAACAACACGATAGGGCGGTAGCGCTCACCTCTCATCTGCCTCAACTGCTGAGCTCCATTCTTGCTTCGGAGCTTCTCGA
>CAJXVY010000078.1 GCA_913062665.1 uncultured Micrococcales bacterium | reverse complement strand
AACGGTAGAGACCCTGCAATTCTGATTGGTGCGGTTATGGTTGCTGTTTTGGCTCTAGCCTTTGACTTCCTTAGCGCACTAGCTCAGAAATACATGAAACCTAAAGGTCTTTAGTCAACATCCCTTCGTAGGGAAGTTAGCATCGCCACTCCCGCAAAGACAAAGCCGATAACTATCAGCAAGCCCGCCGCAGTCAGTGGTGGCAAATACTGCGAGGTGTCAATTCCGAACTCGGGTGCCTGAATGTCCAGGCTTAGCATCGCTGTTATCAAACCCGTCGGAAGATACTTTCCCGCATCCGGAGCAAGCGTTAGCAATAGCGGATCGATCACAAACAGATAGATCAATGTGGCAACGATTGCAAGAAGCTGGTTTTTAATCAGCGTTCCAATTGCAAGACCAATGATTCCTAAAACAACACCAGCCAGCACTGATGCCAGCATCAGGTTCAAAAATAGGTTTTCGCTCGGTGTTCCTGCGTTTTCAACAGTTTGCAGAGCAATCCATCCAGCAATAAATCCAGCCAGAGCACTAACCAACATCAAAACACTTGAGGCGACTGCCCCGACAGCGAGTTTTGCTAAAACAACCCTTGATCTTTTTGGTGAAGTCAAAAAGGTTGCAACAGCGGTCCCATGGCGATATTCGCTGGCCATCATTATGACTCCAAGGATGATTGCGAAGATATAGCCACTGACCGCATTGGCATAAACCGCATCGGCTCCCATGGTTGTTTCAAGGCTGACCCCAAATGCACCAGCTGTATCCACCTGCAGAATTGGCACAGTAACAGCAGTTGAAAGTGCACTCACGAATACAGCTGCAATCAAAATGCCCCAGTTGGCGCGGACATAGATTACTTTTCTAAGTTCTGACACCAAAAGCCTCATGCTGCACCTCCAGTCAGTCTCAGAAACGCATCTTCTAGTGACTGACCCTTGGTGACTTCCTCTAGAGTTCCACTTTCAATCAGCTTTCCTTTGTGGATAACCAAGACATCATCGATTGTGTGTTGCATTTCAGCAAGCTGATGAGAGGAAATCAAAATTGTTCTTCCACCTTCTGCAAGCTCTTGCAAAAACTTCCTAAGCCATGCAATGCCTATTGGGTCTAGACCATTAGCCGGCTCATCCAGAATCAGAATCTCTGGGTCACCCAGGAGCGCACCAGCAAGGCTAAGCCGCTGTTTCATCCCTAGGCTATAGTTCTTCACTCGCTTGTCCTTGGCGTCTCCAAGTTCAACCTGCTCCAGAACCTGATCAACTCGATTGTCGGCAATGCCAGCAGCAGCACTGATTATTTTCAGGTTCTGTTTGCCTGTCAGTCCTCCGTGAAATCCCCTGCTATCTAGGACTGTCCCAACTTTGCTTAGGGGGTTTTCAAGCTCTTGATAGGGAACACCTAGAACTGTTGTATCCCCTTCGGTGGGGGTTGCAAGACCAACCAAGCATCGCAAAGATGTTGATTTGCCGGCTCCGTTTGGACCTAGAAATCCAGTTATCTTCCCTTGTCGGATTTCAGCACTGAGGTGATCAACGGCAAATTGTTTGCCATATTTTTTCACCAGGTTTTTGAACACTATTGCGCTCATTTTTCTCCTGTTGTTTGGGGTGTGTAAACACCGTTTGTGTAGATTTCAAAATTTGCCTGCATGAATTCTTTGGCGTAGAGGGGGTCTGTGAATTCTCCGCCAAGCTGGTCCCGAATCAGATCGCTTAGCAAAATAGTGCCCAACGAGTTCACGGCCAGAACGAGATTAGTCATTTCCAAGTTTGTTGGCTTTTTTACAACACCGCTGTCTACACCCTGTTCCAAAACTTTCCTTGAACCTTCGAGGATCAGCTCAAATAGCTGTTTTCTGTATTCAGAATCTGATGACATCACTGCCTTGAAAAACTTCAGTGGTGTTTTGTAGAAATCAGGATTTGATTTCCATTTTTCTAATTGTGCGTTGATATCCAATGGGTCCGGTTCTGTTTTGAATGTCAAAACCTCGCCGAAGACATTGTCAATGCAAGCTTTGATGAACCCTTCCTTGGATTTGAAGTGGTGAATCAAGAGCCCTGGACTAACCCCGGCAGCATTCGTTACGTCCCTGACCGAGACCGCATCGAATCCCTTTTCGCTAAAAAGCTCAACACCTTTATTGATGAGCTCTTGGGCAGCTACTGAACGCATGTTTAATAAACTAAACGACTGTTTAGTCTTTGTCAAGGAAATCCGAGTTCAATCTCTGACACAATAGTTCAATGACTTCACCAACATCTATCGCAACTATTAATACAAACCACGGCGCAATCAAGGTAAACCTATTTGGTTTGCATGCTCCAAAAACCGTTGAAAACTTTGAGGGACTCGCTACTGGAAGCATTGAGTGGCGAAGCCCCAGCACAAACGACGTGCAATCTGGAACTCCGCTATACAACGGAGTGATCTTCCACCGAGTAATTGCAGATTTCATGATTCAGGGCGGTGACCCAACCGGGACAGGAATGGGTGGACCTGGATATCAGTTCGAAGATGAGATTCATCCAGAGCTTGATTTCAATGAGCCATACAAACTAGCCATGGCGAACGCAGGACCCGGCACCAACGGAAGCCAGTTCTTTATTACTCTTGCTCCAACCACTTGGTTGCAGGGTCGTCACACCGTATTTGGCGAAGTAGTCGACGATGCAAGCAAGGCTGTTGTTGACAAGATTGGGAAGTGCGACACCGATGGTCGTGATCGTCCTCTAGAGGATGTTGTAATCGAGTCAATCTCTATCGAAAAGGTCTAGTCATGGCGCTTCGGAGCAGATTTGCCGCTCCGGTAACCACATGGTTGCTAATCATCAACGGGCTTATTTGGCTTGGTCAGATAAGCCCGATTGGTGCAGTTTTTACCAACACCATGTTTTATGCGCCGCTGTTCACCCCCTTCGAGCCCTGGCGGATGATGACAGCGGGCTTTGTCCATGACTGGAATGGCCCACTGCATATTCTTTTCAACTCCTACGCAATTTACTTATTTGGCACCCAACTGGAGCCAATGCTTGGCAAGCT
>CAJXVY010000077.1 GCA_913062665.1 uncultured Micrococcales bacterium | reverse complement strand
CTGTCCATATCACCAAAGTCGTCCAGGTGATCGTGACTTAGGTTTGTAAAGCCGCTCACGCTGAAATGCAGTCCGTCGACCCTTCCTCGCACCAGCGCCTGGGCACTCACCTCCATCATCGCAATCGTTGCCCCGCGCTCAATTGCATAGCTCAGACCAGCTACCAGATCATTGATTTCAGGGGTCGTCAGCCCAACTTTGTCACTTTCTCCATCAAAGCGCATTCCACTTGAACCGGAGCTGAATACGTTCTCGCCCAGAGCACCGGCTAGCTTTTCCAGGTAGTGAACTGTTGATGTCTTCCCGTTGGTGCCAGTGACTCCGATGATTGGAATCTCGGCGCCATAACCATAGAGTTTTTTCGACATTTCAAATAAGTGTCTTTTGGGGTTGGGAAGGATAATCCTTGGCAGACCATCAGGCAGCAACTGTTCACCCTCCCGGTCGGTGACAATTGCGACCGCTCCAGCTTTGATTGCTTGATCAGCAAAATTGGCCCCGTGGTGGATTTTGCCGGGCAACGCCATGAACAGATCACCTTTTTGAATTCTGGCGGTGTTCAGAGAAATGCCGGACACTTTTGCATCGCCGGTTACCTTTCCGCTGAAGCTGGCTCCAAACTCAGCGAGCGAAAAAGTGGTTTTCTTTGGTCTGAACAATATTTACTCCCACTCAGTCGGAATGTTTGCACTAGGTGTTGTTGATGGCGGCACTCGATAGTGTCTCAAAACTTGCGACATTATGGATTTGAACGGAACCGTCGCACCGGCCGAGTTGATTGCTCCTTCTGGCTTATAAAGCATGACAGCAACCACATACTTTGGATTCCCCGCAGGGGCCATTCCAAAAAAGCTGATGGCAAATTCATCGCCGTAACCAGAACCATCCTCTGCCTGGATTTGTGCAGTTCCAGTCTTTCCTGCAATTCGGTAGCCGGGGATTGCGACCCTGGATGCCACACCCCCCTCTTCTACAACTTTTTCCATCATGTCCACTGTAAGTCTTGCGGTTGACTCAGCTAGAACTTGGGTCGAGCCCTGATTGGGCTTCATAACCTCTTCGCCGTCACGCATACAGGATTCAACCAAGATTGGATCTAACCTGACTCCGTCATTGGCAATTGCTTGGTAGGAATAGGCCATCTGAACTGGAGTAACCGCCAGACCTTGACCAAATAGCGTTGTCAGATTCGTCATTCCATCCCACTGACTGGCTTCTCTCAAAAGCCCGGGACTTTCACCTTCAAAGTTGATTGCAGTAGGGGAACCGAACCCAAAATCCAAAAGGTAGTCATATCGAGTCTCACGGTTAATTTCACCTGCGAGTTTGGTTATGCCAACGTTGCTTGAAATTTTAAGTATTCCAGCCGGCGTGAGTTTTCTTGGATCGTGGTTGAAGCTGTCATCAATGGTGTCTCCCCAGGGAAGTCGCATGGTGTCCTCGGCAATAATCTGCGTATAGGCATTAGCGTGTTGAGTATCAAGTGCGATTGCGGTGGTTATCGACTTCATGGTTGAGCCTGGCTCATAGGAGTTTTGAAAAATCTTTGACTGGCGATGCTCTGCAGGGGTAAGCGAGGGGTCATTGGGGTCCACTGTTGGAGCCTCGGCTGCAACCAATAGCCTTCCGGTTTCCGCCTCCACAACCAGTGCAACCGCATACTCTGCATTCTGTGACTGAACTGAATCAGCCAGAACCTGCTGCGCAAAATATTGCAGGTCTGAATCAATGGTCAATTGGAGATCGCCACCCTGAACAGGTGGTTTTATTGTTTGAGCGCTAGAGGGGATCTTCATTCCCTGCACGCTGCGCTCAAAAGTTTCCTGGCCATCAACACCGGCCAGGCAGGTGTTGTATTGTCTCTCCAGTCCTGCCAACGGATAGCCATCGATATCCACAAAACCAATCAAGTTTCCAGCAACTGCACCGCTTGGATAAAGCCTGTATGAAATTTCATCCACAAAAATCCAAGGGATGTTTAGAGATTCAATTTGTTGATAAACAGCGGCGTTCACACGTTTTTTGAGGTTGGCATAATTTCCTTCGCCGCTTACGGCTTGAAAAACTTCGCTGACATCCATATCTAGGATTAGCGCCAACTCACTAGCAATCTCACCCACGCTGAGCTCGATTCGCACGCCCTCAACATCTCTGAAAACAGGCCCCACCATATCCGGTGCAACGTTGATGTCATAGCGATAGATGGTCCTGGCCAAAACCTCACCATTGGCATCAAGTATTGATCCGCGCTGGCTTTCAAGAGTTCTTTGGACTTCCCTTTTCGCATAGCTAATCTCATTTATGTCATCTGCCTGCACAACTTGAAACTCAACTAGTCGAAAGCCAACAACACCTACTATCGCCGAGAGGAGTAGGGCAATTACTCGAAGGCGGTTTTTGGGTTGAGCATCATGTGAGCCCATAATCCTCCCTCCGACAAAAATTAGCGAGTTGGCGATGCGGGAATCATCGCTGAAGACAAAATTACTTCGCCCCCTGATATTTCAATGTTTGCCACTCCAGCAGCTGGATTTTGAACCAAAGAGGTGAGGTCGGTGGAGACGCTCATGGCTGTGTTCGATATTAAGTTGCCGCTGACTCTGAGCTTCTCCTCACTCACCGCTGGTTGCGGCTCACCATAGACTCGATCACTGCCCAGGTTGATAAACACTGGATTAGCATTTGAGACCATTCCAAGCTGTTTTGCCGCATCAGCAAGATTCTGTTGCGAGGAGAGCGAATCGACTTCCTCGCTGAGAATTTGAACATCCGTGTTCAACTGTTCCGATTCATTTTTCAAATCGCGCAGTTCGTGGGCTCCACTGGCCAAGGCGTTAGATAGCATCAGCTGCAACACAAGAACCGCAGCAAGCCCGATGGTGGGGACCAGTAGCACGACAGCCTTGGGCCGAAGCGCTCGAGCATCACGCCTATTCATAAAAGCCAACCTGCTCACTTGTCCTCCAGTTTTTCTGCCGCTCGCAACCTTGCGGATGCGCTTCTTGGGTTTTCAATCTGCTCTTGCTCAGAAGCCCTCGTGACTCCGCGAGTTAG
>CAJXVY010000076.1 GCA_913062665.1 uncultured Micrococcales bacterium | reverse complement strand
TCATACCTTCTAAGCGGTATTCCTTGGATAATCTCATAGCCCAAACCGCCCAATCCAACGTAGCTAATCAACGTTGCGGTAGCGATTACCTGCAAACTTGCATTCCTGACTGCTCCAAACAAAATTCCTAGGCTCAAAGGCAATTCAACCTTGAAAAATAATTGCCATTCGGTCATTCCCTGGGCCCGGGCACTCAAGATTGTTTCTGATGAGATTGCCTGCACACCGGCGTATGCACCACTTAGCAGTGGCGCAAATGCCAGTAGCGAAAGCGAAATGATTGCTGCCTGTTCTCGTTGGCTAACCCCTAAAAATAAAGCCAGCGCCAGAATCAGACCAAATGACGGTAAAGCCCTGGTCGCTCCAGAGAGACCGACAACGAACTGCTGACCGCGCCCAGTGTGGCCAATTAGATAGCCAATTGGTAATGCAAAAACCGCGGCAACCAGAATAGCCCCGAAGCTAAAAAGCAGATGCTCATAGATTCGCTGCGGTACTGACCCCTCGCCAATCCAGTTTTCTGGATCGATAAGCCATATCAGGGCGTCGATAATGATTTCCATCAGACCCCCTGCCTTCTTGATTCGCGCTGCAACTTGTCCCACGGAAGTAATTTGGCCCCGATCAGAACAAGCAGATAATCAATCAATAGCGCCAACGCCATGGTCCCAAAGACTCCGGTGAGAATCTCAGCAGCAATCTTTCTCTGAAAGCCATCCGTGAATAAATAACCAAGTGACTGAACTCCAACAAGTGCCCCAACGGTTACAAGGCTGATGGTGGAAACGCTTACTACCCTCAAACCCGCGAGTAGAACCGGCCCTGCAGCTGGAAGCTCAACCCTGAAAAATTTCTCCCGCCGGTCATAGCCAATTGCATCGGCACTGAGCAGTAACTCGGTTGGAATGCTTTCAAAAGCATCTTTGGCACTTCGAACCATGATTGCCGCTGCGTAAATTGTCAGTGCGATGATGACATTCAGCTCGCTGAGAAAACCAATGCCCAAAAGCGGAGGCAAAATCACAAACAGCGCAAGCGAGGGCACTGTGTAGAGAATGCCAACAAAGCTCAAAAGGAATCGACCACTTCTGGTTCCGTTGGCGGCGTATCTGCCGATTGGCAGGCTGATGAGAAATCCCAACACAATCGGAATTGCGGATAATCGCAAGTGATCAAGCGTTAACTCGAAAATTAGCGGCAGATTATTTAGAAACCAAGTCATTGATCCAAAGTTCCAAGTACCTTGCCATCGGCGTCTCTAATTAGTTTCTGGCCAAATTCCTCTGACAGCTTCAGCTGTCGGTTTGCTTTATCGGCACCAACAAAGCTGGAAATGAAATCATTGGCCGGTTTTGAGATTATTTCTCCCGGTGTCCCCTTCTGCAGTATTTCAGCACCTTTGGCCAGCACTACGATTTGATCCGCTAGGGTTAGCGCCTCCTCAATGTCGTGGGTGACGAAAATAACTGTCTTTCTGAATTCCTTTTGAATGTTTTTCAATAACTCTTGCAACTCAGCCCGGACAATCGGATCGACCGCTCCAAAGGGCTCATCCATCAGCAAAATGTTGCTTTTCACCATCAGTGCCCTTGCAACCCCAACTCTCTGCTGTTGCCCACCTGAAAGTTGAGATGGATACCTATTTGCTAGCTCTGGATCCAGTCCAACAAGCTCCATCATCTCTTTCGACGGTTGTTCTAATTCCGACTTCGCTTTGCCTTGCAATCTGGCAACAGTTTGGATGTTTTCAATAACGGTCTGATGCGGCATCAAACCGGCGTTTTGCATGACGTAGCCAATAGATCTTCTGAGTCTTACGGGCTCAAGCTCAGTGACATCCTGATCATCAATCAGCAGCTGTCCCTGATCTGGATCGACCATGCGATTGACCATTCTCAGCAGCGTGGTCTTGCCGCATCCGGATGAGCCAACCAATACGGTGGTGGAATGGGAGGGAACAACTAGCGAGAATTCGTCAACGGCCTTTTCTCCGTCTCCATACTGTTTCGTGATGTTTCTGTACTCAACGCTCATAATTACGCCCTCTAAGACCTCAGACAACCCTAACTGAAACAAAAACAAAGCGCTTTTGTATATAGACATTTGTCTATATAATGGTTCCATGAGCGAGTTCAATTACACCAAGTGCGCTAAGCCATTTCAGACTCAACATGAAGCTCGAGAATTCATGTTGGAAAAGGACTTCAAAGGCTCGATACTTGAACGCGAAGACGGCACCTTCACCGCTGTTTGCCCAACTTACCCCGAGGGTTATTACCCTGATGCGGTAACCGTGGAAGTCATCGATGACAACACATTGAAGACAATTCCCTTAGCTTCAAAAAACTGTTGCTGAGCGGGTTTCACTGACCCCTAACTCGCCCCTAGACTTTCGTTCATGACGATAAGCGAGCAGGCAGTTCAGGGCACCTCTGAAATCAGTGAAATAACCGAAAAATCCGTTGCTTTGGCACAAAGCTGGTCAGCTCAGGCCTCGAGTGCGAAATCCTCCCCCGCGGCAGAAAGATTGGCCGGTCTATTGGCGGATCCGGACGGATTGTATTTCGCGGTGGGCTTTATTGATGGGGTTGTGCGACCTGAGGACAATAAAGTTGCTGCCAACGCTCTTGCAAGGGTGTCAAAACGGGTTCCTAAGTTTTTGCCATTGCCTCTTCGTCTATTAGTGAGGCTTGGTGGAATTGTTGCACCGATTCTGCCCTGGCCAGTAATCCCAATTGCCAAAAAGGTCCTGCGAGGTTTTGTCCATCATCTCGTTATCGACGCCACCGACTCCAAGCTCACCAAATCACTAAAGAGAATCTCCTCAGATGATGTGACCTTGAATATAAATCTTTTGGGAGAAGCCGTCTTAGGTGACTCTGAAGCTAAATCCAGATATCAAAAGCTAAAAACTCTGCTCAGTAGAGATGACGTCAGTTACGTGTCTCTTAAAGTGTCATCAATCATTGCCCCGCACCCAGCCTGGGCCTTCGATGAATCCGTTGAAAAAATTGTGGAAACTCTGAGGCCGCTGTATCGAATAGCAGCTAAGTCCAATCCACAAAAATTCATCAACCTGGACATGGAGGAATACAAAGACCTGCGACTGACAATCGAGGTTTTCAAAAAGATCCTCTCGGAGGATGAATTCAAAAACCT
>CAJXVY010000075.1 GCA_913062665.1 uncultured Micrococcales bacterium | reverse complement strand
ACATCATCGCTGAAATCCATAATTTCCGCTTCGATTACCTTTTCTCCCTCAGGTGCCTTTTCCCTAGCCCAATTGAACACCTCTAGGTCGTCTTCATAAACGCCGAATTTGACCCCACCTGGGATGTATTTGGCAGCATCTTTCAATCGCCACGGATATTTACTCAAAGCGTCAAGAGAGGCTCTTGTCAGGTTCAACCCCATTGAGACTCCGTCTTGAACCACCTTTTGTTCAAGCTTGGTAACTATTCGAAATGTTTGCGCATTGCCCTCAAATCCACCAATGTCCGCAGCCCAAAGATTCAAAGCCGATTCTCCATTATGACCAAACGGAGGATGCCCTAGGTCGTGGGATAGGCAAGCCATGTCCACTAAGTCAGCATCAAGCCCGAGCATTACAGCCAGTTCTCTTCCAACCTGAGCAACCTCCAGCGAGTGGGTCAGTCGTGTTCTGGCAAAATCACCACTTTCTGGGGATAGGACTTGAGTTTTGGCACTGAGTCTTCTCAGGGCGGAACTATGGAGAATCCTCGCTCGATCTCGGGCAAACTCAGACCTATTGGAGCGTGATGCAGACTGGGGTACAAATCTTTCGGTCACGTAATCGGGGTATGCCGCCTTAGTCAACTGCTAACCTCCTGAAACTGAAAGCTCTGCCTCCAGAAGCTCTCGGCCGTGAGCCTCACTGAGCTGTCGGCTGTCAAGCCAGTTTTCGGGGAGAACGCATTTTTTCTTGGCATTACCCTGTCTTCCCCTGGGCCCCTCGGCCTCTTTTCCCGGATATGGTAGTTCTCCATCCAGCATAGAGAGAATCTCATCCATTTGCTCAATGCTTTCAACACGAGCAAGTGCAGAGCGAATGTCTCCACCCACGGGGTATCCTTTGAAATACCATGCGACATGCTTTCGAATGTCTCTGCAGGCGTGCTCCTCGTTTTCGAAAAACTCGACCAGCAGATTTGCATGCTTGCGAAATGCCTCAATTACACCCTGCAGGTCAGGCTGCATCTGCTCAAAGTTGACCTCAGCACTCGGGTTCTCCAGATATTGATCGATAGCCTGCTCTAGATCCCTGAACAACCAGGGTCTTCCAAGACACCCTCGGCCAACAACTATTCCGTCGACACCTGTCTGTTTCATCATTCGGACCGCATCCTCAGCACTCCAAATATCACCGTTTCCCAATACCTGAACGTCAGGAAGGGCCTCTCTGAGTTCTGCAATCGCCTGCCAATCAGCCTGGCCGCTGTAATACTGAACAGCGGTCCTACCGTGCAGTGCAACCGCACTTACCCCAGCATCCCTTGCCGCTTTTCCTGCATCCAAAAAGGTGAGGTGGTCATCATCGATGCCTTTTCGCATCTTCACCGTTACTGGGACTCCACCAGCGCTTTTCACCGCTTGCTTGACTATCGCCTCGAAAAGGTCCTCTTTCCATGGAAGAGCAGCCCCTCCACCCTTTCTTGTGACCTTTGGAACCGGACATCCAAAATTGAGATCAATGTGATCCGCCCGATCTCTCTCAAGCAACATTTCAACAGCTTGGCCAATTGTCTTCGGATCAACTCCGTATAACTGAACAGAGCGGATTTTTTCACTCTGGTGGTGACTTGCAAGCCTCCAAGAAGTCGGGTTTTCCTCGACTAGCGCCCTTGATGTGACCATCTCCGCAACATACAAACCCCCACCGTATTCTTGACAAAGCCTTCGGAAGGCAGTGTTGGTAATCCCCGCCATTGGAGCCAAAACCACTGGCGTCTTGATTTTGTGGGGACCGTAGGTGAGCAACTAAACCAGTTTCTCCGCCAAATAACCAACCACGTCATCGATAGCAATTCGCTTCTGTTCCATACTGTCACGCTCACGGATGGTGACCGAATGATCTTCTTTGGTATCAAAATCCACAGTTATGCAAAAAGGAGTGCCGATCTCGTCCTGACGACGATAGCGCCTTCCAATGGCTGCACTCTCGTCATAGTCAATATTCCAAAGCTGTCGGAGTTTGTTGGCCAGTTCTTTCGCCAAAGGAGTGAGCTCCTCATTTTTACTAAGTGGCAATACTGCAGCCTTCACAGGTGCCAGCTTCGGGTGCAGTTTCAAGACCGTTCGAGTGTCAGTTCCACCTTTGGCGTTGGGAACCTCTTCTTCGGTGTAGGCGTCAACTAGAAATGCCATGAGCGACCTGGTGAGTCCGGCGGCTGGCTCAATGACAAATGGGGTCCAGCGCTCACCCTCTGTTTGATCGAAGTAACTCAAATCAACACCTGAATGCTCACTGTGGGTAGAAAGATCAAAGTTAGTTCGGTTGGCAACCCCCTCAAGCTCTCCGAACTCTCCTCCCTGGAAGCCAAATCTGTACTCGATATCTACAGTTCTCTTGGAATAGTGGGAGAGTTTTTCTTTGGGGTGCTCAAAAAGCCTCAAATTCTCAGGGTCAATCCCAAGATCCACGTACCACTGGTAGCGCTGTTGAATCCAGTACTCATGCCATTCCTCATCCGTGCCTGGCTTTACAAAAAACTCCATCTCCATCTGCTCAAACTCTCTGGTTCTGAAGATGAAGTTTCCGGGCGTGATTTCATTTCGAAAACTTTTTCCCATTTGACCGATTCCGAAAGGAGGTTTTATGCGTGCAGTGTTAAGAACGTTATTGAAATTTACAAATATCCCCTGTGCTGTCTCGGGGCGAAGGTAGTGAAGACCTGACTCATCCTCAACCGGACCAAGTGTGGTTTTTAGCAAACCGTTGAATAATTTCGGCTCGGTCCATTTCTCCTTGGCCCCACAGTTAGGACAAGCTACCTCGTCGATGCTCTTTGGTGCCCTTCCCTTCTTCTCCTCGAAGGCCTCTTCTAAGTGGTCGGCGCGGAAACGACGATGGCAACTGGTGCATTCAATCAGTGGGTCAACGAACTCTTTTACGTGTCCGCTTGCCTCCCATACCGCTTTTGGCAGGATGATTGAACTGTCAAGCCCAACAACATCCTCGCGACTGCTTACAACCGATCTCCACCACTCGCGCTTAATGGCCTCTTTGAGTTCAACACCCAAGGGTCCGTAATCCCAGGCTGAGCGAGAACCCCCATAAATCTCTCCGGCTTGAAAAACAAAACCCCTACGCTTTGCTAGGGATATGACCTGGTCGAGTTTCGATTGCGCTGCCATCAAAGCCTTTCTTTGGATGAGCCTCTAGTTTAGCCCTCACCTGGATTGTCTATGGCTGAGCC
>CAJXVY010000074.1 GCA_913062665.1 uncultured Micrococcales bacterium | reverse complement strand
TAAGGAGTTTTCATGGCAGCGATGAAACCACGCACAGGTGACGGTCCTATGGAAGCAGAGCGCGAGCCCAGAGGACTTATAGTGCTGCGTGTTCCGCTGGAAGGTGGAGGCCGACTGGTGGTCTCAGTAAATGACGAAGAGGCGAAAAGTCTTCACGAAGTCCTAGAGGGCGTTATCAAGAAATAGTTCTCTTGCTTGCTAACAGCAGGCCATCTCCAACCATTGACAGGGTGGATAGGAAACTATCACTGTCCCTGAAAGACCTGACCGCTGATCTGAAGTTTGCAGTCGCTTCGTCTCTGATTGCAGGATCGGGAACTCGGTCCCGGAATAACGCATGCGCAAACGCAACCACACCCCCGGGTCTAAGAAGCCTCGAGGCAGAGTGCAGGTGATCGTCAATATCTTGATCCTCTGCGTCAATAAAAACTAAGTCGTATGCGGCATCCGCCATATTTGCCATCACCCTGTGGGCATCTCCGGATATGGCTCTAACCCGCGAGGAGTCGAAACCCGCCTCTTGGAAGGATTGTTTGGCTGCATTCTGGTACTCGGGCTCTGAGTCAATAGTAGTGAGAATTAGCTTCTCACTGCCCTCTAAAAGCCACAGCGAACTTACACCTGCTCCAGTCCCTGCCTCCACCGCCGATTTCGCTCCAATGGCCGAAACTAAAAATGCAAGCTGCGCACCTGTCGCCGGTGTGATGGTTTCAACACCGAGTTGCTCGGCTCTAAGCCTGGCTTGTCTAATGTGTTCTGGCTCGGATGCGAAATCCTCTGCAAACTTCCAGCTGGAGACTTTATCGATCATGGTCTGATAAGCATAATTGGCAAAAGTGAAAATCTTCGCTTTGAGATATAACCTTGAATCATGTTTGGTCTAAGCGGCGAGAAACTTCTCTTGATTGGTTTGATCGCCGTATTTGTTCTTGGGCCGGAGCGATTGCCGGTTTACGCCCAACGGTTCGCACAATGGATCAAAAAATCCAAAGCCTGGCTTGATGGTGCGCAAGATCGGGCAAAGCAGGAACTCGGGGATGACTTTCAGGATCTTGACTGGAAAAAGATGGATCCAAGGCAGTATGACCCGAGAAGAATCATCCGGGATGCCCTAAGTGAGAGCCCGCAGGTCCCGGCAGCAACCGCAACCGTGCGAGAGACTGTTCGCCTGGCAGCGGGTGAAATGCCACCATTTGACTCTGAAGCTACCTAGACCCGCTTCATAACTTTTGATATCACTCCCATTAGTGGTGCCATTTTGATGTATTGAGAACCTCTGCTTGGCAATTCGACAAGACCGCGGTTGATTGCAATGGTTCTTGGTTCAGTAAATCTTCTGATTCCGTGGATTCCATTTCTACGACCGACACCACTCTGTTTCATTCCGCCCATTGGGGCATCAAGACTTGCCATGCTCGCGCGATATCCCTCATTTATGTTCACTGTCCCCGCTTGCAGCTTGGCTGCGATTTCGGTGGCTAGGCCGACATCCCCAAAAACACTTGCATTCAGCCCATATTCTGTGTCATTCGCCATCTCTATGGCGTGATCCAGATCTTCGTAGGGAATCAAAGCCAGCACTGGACCGAACACCTCCTGGGTAGCAATTTCAGATTTGTGGTCGGTGCCCACTACCAAGGAAGGTTGGATGGTCTGTCCGCTAATAACACCACCAATTACCTCGCTTCCGCTTTTTTGTGCTCGCTCCAAAAAGCCACCTACCCTTGAAATCTGGTCAGAACTTATTAGTGCGCCCAGATCGTGGTCAAATACCCCGGAGCTTCCCAGCTTCAGACTTTCGATCTTTTTCCCAAGCAGTTCGACATAGGCCTTCATCTCCTCTGCTGGGACGTAGGCTCGTTCGGTCGCAACACAAAGCTGGCCCGAGTTACCGATAAATGACGCCAACAATCTCTCAGAAGTTTTTTCTTGATTTGCTCCAGGAAGCACAATCGCTGGGTTTTTACCACCTAGCTCCATTGAATATCCAATTAGGCGACCGGCAGCCCTTTGCGCCACCTTCCGGCCAGTTTGGGTGGAGCCGGTAAAAGCGAAGTAATCGCAGGCGTCAATTAGCCCGTTTCCAATAATTTCGTTATCGCCGTGAACAACTTGCCACAGCCCCTTTGGAAGACCATTAGCCTCGGCAAGATCTCTGGCGGCAATTATCGTCTGAACTGTCTTATCATCAGCCTTCTGAACTACCGCATTACCTGCAGCAAGAGCTGGAATTGCATCCAACATTGTTAGCGCCAGCGGATAGTTCCATGGTGTGACCACACCTACAACGCCAACTGGTGAGTAATCCACCCTGACTTTCAGTGCAAATGGGATGCCTGGCTTCGCTGAGTGAGGACTCAGCGCCCTTGAAAGATTATTTGCAACATATCGAATCCCGGCAAGCGAACCGGTGATCTCCTCAAAAGCATGGTTGCGAGACTTGCCGGTCTCCTCCTGCAAGACGTCCATGAGCTTCGCTTGGTTGTCATTCACGCTGTCGTGATAGGCCAGCAAAAGTTTTCTTCGGTGTTTGAAACTTGTCTGATTCCAGCTGATTTGGGCTGCTCGAGCTTCCTCAAAAGCCCTAGCCAAATCGGTTTCCGTCATAGCGTTTGCTTGAGTTTTCATAATCTTTCTAACCTAGATTAAGTTTGAGTTTCTTCCCGTCTAAGCCAATTGGCAGTGTGGATATTTTCTCCACCAGGCCTGCGATTGCGATACCTGCCTCGTCAAGTTCCAGAGTTGGTCTTCCGGTGTCGCTAGCCACCCTTAGTTTTTCATCCATTGGAATCTGAGCCAATAGCTCTACTTTTTCTCCAGAAATTTCAGTCAGTCTTTGAGCTACCGCCATACCCCCACCTTCTCCAAATATCTTCTGTTTCTCACCATTTACATTTAGGTAGCTCATGTTCTCCACAACACCAAGAATTCGCTGACCGGTCTGCAGTCCGATAGCCCCACTTCGCTCTGCAACATCACTTGCAGCTGGCTGCGGAGTCGTCACCACGAGTGAATAAGCCTTCGGCAAAAGTTGACCGAGGCTGATGGCAACATCTCCAGTTCCTGGAGGAAGATCCACCAATAAAAAGTCCAGATCTCCCCAGTAAACATCAGTTAGGAATTGCTCAATTGCCCGGTGCAGCATCGGTCCCCTCCAGCCAACTGGCTGGTTTTTCTCAACGAACATTCCAATGGAGATAACTCTCACATCGTGGGCAATTGGCGGGAGTATCAGTTCATCTACTTTGGTTGGTTTCTCGTCGATGCCAAGTTGACCCGGAATTGAATAACCAAAAATGTCTGCATCTAAAAGCCCTAC
>CAJXVY010000073.1 GCA_913062665.1 uncultured Micrococcales bacterium | reverse complement strand
CTAACTGGCTCCGGTTCGGCTTGCGGTTCACCGGTCTCTTCTTCAACAACGGTGATTTCTTCATTTTGCTCTACTGGCTCATCGGCTGAGCAACCGGTCAGACTAAAGGCAACGCTGCCCATGGCAATAAAAATTAGCGGGCTGAGGAGTAATTTTTTCATCATCCAAAGCCTATTGCTGCAAGCCAAAAACTTAGGTGAATGCCACGGTGGCAAGTTTTTGTTCACCAAACAGTAGCCAACACTTAAGCATTTCTTTTTCAACTCTTGAGGTTGAAATTGCTTGATTACACCGTGATTGGAAAACCTTACGGTTCATACGTTGCAATCGGAGACAGCCTCTCCGAGGGCTTAGGTGACTTCACCTTTCACAAAACACGCCGATACAACGGCTGGACCGACAGGTTGGCAGGATTGCTTGCCATAGAGGCCCAGGACCAAAACAGAGAGTTTGAGTTTGCAAACTTTGCTCTCAGGGGATCAAAAATCAAAACCATCATGGATTGGCAGCTAAAACGCGCGTTGGAGGTGAATGCCGACCTAGTGACAGTGATGGCTGGATCAAATGATCTAACAGTTGCCCCAGAAAAGCTTCCTGAGTTGAGATCAATCTATCGAGATGGTCTGCAGCAGTTGGTTGACTCAGGCAGTGACGTGATAATTGCAAACACCATCAACCCACTGCATTTGAATGTATTCAAACCGCTTCGCTACCGCGCTGAGCGAATGAGTGAGCTCATTACAGACCTAGGTAATGAATTCAATCTGCCGGTATTGGATTTATTTGGAATCGAACACTTCAGTGATTTGTGTTTCTGGGCTGAAGACATGGTTCACTTCTCCGGTCACGGCCATGTCAAAGTTGCCAACGAAGCGGCCAAAATCCTTGATTTGAAATACCGCTTCCGTGAAGCAGAACATTATGAGCGTTCAGCTCCTGCAAGGGGTTTTAGAGAAACTATTCGCTGGATACGAAAAGATGTAATCCCATTTACCCAGAGGAAAATCAAAGGCGTCACAAGCGGCGACGGGTTAAGCCCGAAAAGCGAGAGGCTTGAACCATTCAGACCAATTACTTCTCCCCACTGGGAGATCCTTACCCACTAAATCCCAGCAGCTGTTTTGGTTGCCTGCACAATCGCCTGCTGATAAAACTCAATTAGCTTGGCGTTATTGGACTCCCACGACTTTGCTGCAACCGATGCCCGAGCCGCGTTTGCCATAGTCCTTTGAAGCTTTTCGTCATCGACTAGCTTTTTCACCAATCTCAGATAATCTCCCTGTCCAGACGGGGTTGCTAAAAACCCATTGACTCCGTCTTCGATCAAAAACTTCGGACCACCCATGTTTGGAGCAACAACTGGCAAGCCTGTTGCTTGTGCTTCCTGGATTGTCTGACCAAAGGTCTCTTCTGTTCCGAAGTGGACAAAAACATCTAGTGCCGCGTAGTGATAGGCAAGCTCCAAGGCGGTTTGCCTGCCAGCAAAATAAACACCGCTACCTGCGAACTGTGATTCAAGTCTTGATCTTTCAGGACCATCGCCAACAATCACCAACTTGGTATTTTTCATTCCCAAAAGTTCACTCATTCGGTGGACCTGTTTTTCAGCGGCCAATCTTCCAACGAAACCAACAACCTTCTCCCCCTTGGGGGCAATCTTTGACCTAAGTGCAGCAACTTCTTCAGAGCTCTTGTGTGCGGGGTTGAATAAATCAAGGTCAACTCCGCGACCCCAGATATGCACATTCTGAACTCCGATGCGCTCAAGATAGTCCTTGGCCTCGGGTGTTGGGGCGAGGTTCATATCGGCCTTTTCGTGAATGCTTGCCATCATTCGATCAACAACGGGTCTAGCAAAGCTCAGGCCATAACGCTCGATATAGCCACTGAGATCTGTTTGATAAACAGCCACAACTGGAACGTTGTTTTTATAACCCCAGGCAATTGCCTGAGCACCAATCATGAAAGGTGCGGCTACGTGAATAACCTCCGGTTGAAATTCATCCAGCTCTCGCTGGATGCTTGGCCCCGGAACAGCCACCGGGAACTGCAAAAAAGGAACTGAAACAGTTTGGTGGACAGGAAAACCGTTGTGTTTATCACCCGTTCTGGTCGGAGCAATCACCAAAGCC
Organism: uncultured Micrococcales bacterium; assembly: GCA_913062665.1. Next base: position 1,213 of record CAJXVY010000073.1, on the reverse strand, counting down.
TCAAAGCCGCGTTGCTTGAAGGTGTCCAAAACTCTCAAAACGGAGTTGGTAACGCCGTTTGTGCTGGGGAGGAATGACTCGGTGACAACCGCAACTCTCATGCTCATCCTCCGAAACTAGATGGATTTATTTTATGAATAACTAGCAACAGGTGAATGTCAGGTTAACTGAGTTGCACCATCTGCGTAGAAATTCACAGCTCCCCTGACCCAAACAGTGACAGGCATTCCTATCTCAGGAGCAAAGGGGCCATTGGACCTGGCTTTGATTCTAAGCTTCGGAGTCTGAACCTCCAACAGGGCATCGTGACCAAAGAAGGTCCTGCCGATGACAAAGCTATCCGCCTTCGGGTTTGGTTGCAGATAAAAATTCTCAGGCCTGATCGCCACCCGACCAACTGTTCCCTCGCTGACGTTATTCAGCGGATTGAGCTTTCCAAGGTCAGTGATTACCTTGCCGTCTTTAATTTCACCGCGAATGATCACACTGTCACCCAAAAAAGTCGCCACCCCAACATCGGCAGGTGCTGAATAGATCTCGATCGGATCACCGACCTGGGCAAAAACACCGTCTCTCATCACTGCAACTCGATCAGCTATCGATAGTGCTTCTTCTTGATCGTGGGTTACAAGAAGCGCTGTCGCACCATCAGCTTTGATAACTCGCCTGACATCATTTCTCAGCTGGTCTCTCAACTCTGGGTCCAGAGCACTAAAAGGCTCATCCAGCAAGATCATTTTTGGCTTGGGCGCCAATGCTCTAGCAAGCGCAACTCTTTGCTGCTGCCCACCTGAAAGACTTTCAGGCATACGGTCAGCTAGCTGCTCTAGTTGAGTGAGCCTCAATAGCTCAGTGACTCGCTCGGTGTTGTTTTTATCAATACCGAAGGCAATGTTTTGTGAAACGGTGAGATGCGGAAACAGTGAAGCTGCCTGCGGAACGATTGTGATTCCACGCTTTTCAGCAAGCACCTCTCGGTCTTTGCTGGCAATCAGATTCTCATCAAGATAGATCTCTCCGCCATCAATTGATTCAAACCCTGCAAGGGTTCTAACCAGGGTCGATTTGCCAACACCACTTGAACCCAAAACAGCAATCAGTTCACCCTCGTAAACATCAAGGTTCAGCCCATCAAGCACGGGTTTATCCCCGTAATACTTGCTGAGGTTTCTAAGTTCTAGTTTTTTCATCGGTGTCATAAGCCTAGGTGGTT
>CAJXVY010000072.1 GCA_913062665.1 uncultured Micrococcales bacterium | reverse complement strand
AGATAGTGAGGATGTTGGAAACTCTACCTAAAGCCCCGAAATCATTGGGTAGGACTCGACACGTTTTGAATTCTTCGGCTCTAGCTGTGATGGGTAAGACTAACCCCTTAGGTCTTGAAGCGGTCAGATCGGTCATAGTTGTTTTGGTGGACGGCCTCGGCTATAGGCAATTGGAACAGGTAGCAGGACATGCGCCGACTGTTTGGAAAAACTCATCTCCCATCAAGGCTGCATTCCCAGCAACGACAAGTGTCAATATCAAAAGTTTCGCAACCGGACTACCTCCAGCCGAGCATGGGTTTTTGGGCTATAAACTTCGCCACAAACAAGGTGTAAGCAACCTTTTGAGCGATTTAGACAAGATTGATATCAGCGAGTTCAACACGGTAAAAAACATCACCCAAATTTCCTCTAAATGTGAATACTCAGTTGTCTCCTCCGCTGAGTATAAAAATTCAGGATTCAGCAGGGTGACAATGACAGGCGCGAATTATGTCCCCGCTGAATCAATTGCCGAAAGATTCGATCGTGCGCTGAACATCGTCAAGAAATCGCGACAGGTTGTTTATTTGTATATCCCAGAACTTGATAAAACCGGGCACAAGGAGGGCTGGGGAAGCACCACCTGGCTTAACTACCTTGAGGAGCTTGATTCATCGGTTGCAAAGGCGGCCAGGGGCGGAGCGAATCTGATACTGACTAGTGATCACGGGATGGTTAACACCACTGTTAGCGAACAGATACACCTAGACAAGTACGTTGCAGGAGAGGATATAGAAGCCATGGTCGGCGACACTCGCTGTGTCTATCTGCACACAAAGCTTGGTAAGGCGCATCTCGCTAACCTTCTGCAAGAGGAAGCACTAGATGTTTTTGAAACGCAGGAGGTCGAATCGGCAGGATGGTTTGGGGGAGAGGTTAGAGAAGAATTCCGCTACAGACTCCCCGAGATAATACTTATGGGACGCGGCAACAGCGTAATACTTCACAAAGATTTCAACACTGAACGCGCCTACAAAATGGTTGGGCATCATGGGACATTTGCAGACAATGAATTGGAAGTTCCCCTTATGAGGATAGGACTCTAATCCTCTTCATCTTCGTTTTTGGACTCGCCCGCTCCAAAAACGATTTCATCCCAGCTCGGGAGTGAGGGTCTTTTAGAGCTTGACTCAGGTTTTGGCATTTCCGGTTCAGACTTCTTTTGCGCTCGTCGGCGTTGAAGTTCTTCTAATAAATCTGTCGCTACGCTGCTCGCATTTTCCTGCTGATCCTCTTCGACAGGTTCTTCGGTTTTGCTGTCGATAACACTCAATGGAACTGGTGCGGACTGCTCCTCGAAGATATCTTTGGCCGCTTCGTTTACGGGCTTGAGCCAATTATTTTTGGGATCGAAGCTGAATTCGGCTTTGCCGCTGGTTGCATCAGCTGAAATAATCCAAACACCATCTTCTTTCCTGGTTCTGATTTCAGTTTCTCCCAGCTTGTGTTTTAGAAGCCTTCCCAGTGTTACCGTCTCATCGAAATCCTGAGCCACAACCAGAACGGAAATGGCGGAGGATTGGATATAGTCCAACTCTGCGATTACAGGAGCGGCAAAGGGTTCTATCTCGTCACCATCTACTCCAAGTTTGGCCGCAACTTCATCCAGTGAAAGCCCAGAGCGAATATGGGCTTGAACTTCTCCTGGAGAAAACTGAGCAGAGTCGGCCGTTTGGTTTCGGACCGCCTGTCGCAGTACCGTGTTTAGCTCAAGGCGCAATTGCTCACCGTTCTCATCTTTGAGAATCAGGTAATCACCTTCTCTATGAGAAAACTGGACTTCCTTCATGGTTCCTCCTAGTCCAACTTTCTCACCAGTTAGGGGATTTCGTTGACATTTGGGAGCGTGATTTCATAATTTCCCTGAAGTTCCACTGTGAATTTGCCGTGGCGAACTTGATTTAGCGTTGATTTTGGGGCATAGTTTCGCCCTGAAACAATCTAGAGAGGTGTTTCGTGGCAACAGACTACGATGCGCAGAGAAAAGGCGAAGACGATACCGAGAGTATTGAGGTTATCAAAGAGCGCATGCCGGACAAGCCCAGCGGCATCAGCGATAGCGATGACTCCGAGCTCGAACCATACAGCGCGCCTGATGTGGTCAACGAAGAACTAGATGTTGTTGTAATGCCGAAGCAGGAAAATGAATTCACCTGCATGGAGTGTTTCTTGCTGAAGCCGCCATCTCAACTTGGCAAGAAAACTCGACAGGGTTCAATTTGCCTTGACTGCGCTGGCTAAAGTCTCGGCGAGCCTCTCTGGATTTCGTGTACTGATCAGAATCTTGTTGTAGTCATCCTGATTGTCAATATTGTCTAAGAGGACCACACCGTCCACCCCTCCTCTGATTTGAAAAAAAGTATCTGGAGTGAGGAATGGTCCACGAGCTCTGAAGGCTTCGTCGCCGGTCAAAGCTTTTGGGCTTCTAAGAATTTCCAGCGGAATTGTAGCCTTTCCCAGAATCAAATTATCATCATTGACAACAACCACTGGTGAGAAGTTGTAAAGCAAAACATTGGCTGTAATGGTGACGGCAATGCCGATCGTAAAGGCCAAATACCAGTTATAAGGTCCCAACATTAGAGCGAATCCTGGAATTAACAACAGAGTAGAAATTGTCAGTCCAACTGGTGGATAAACCTTCTCTGAATAAATCGTCATCAGATATAGATTACGCTCTAAACGTGGAAAATTCAGTGCAGGTGTTGATTACCGGTGACAAAGAGCTTATTCCCGCCTACGCAAAGGCAGGTGACGCTGGTGCGGATCTGAGGGCAAGTGAATCTGGAAGCATTGCTCCAGGGGAGAGAGATTTGATCCCAACTGGAATCAGTATTGCTCTGCCAGATGGGTATGTTGGCCTTGTGCACCCACGAAGTGGGCTGGCCGTCAAGAATGGAGTTACAGTTTTGAATACGCCAGGGACAATTGACTCTGGCTACCGCGGCGAGATAAAAGTTATCCTTCTAAACACTTCTGATGAGAAGTTTTCTTTCCAGCGTGGAGACAGAATTGCGCAGTTGGTTATTCAGAAGTACGAAAAAGCTGAGTTTTTGGAAGTCGAGCAACTTCCTGAGACCGAAAGAGGCGATGGTGGCTTCGGTTCTTCTGGGAGGAAATGAATGTTGAGTCAGGAAAACAGGGCAAGTTCGGGGCCATACGATGTCTCGGAAGTCGGGCAACTCAAGCCATATATCGACTTCGGCTCAATCCGACTGAGCCCCAACAAAGATGTGAAGCTGCGTGCAGAGTTGGACGAAAAGACCAAAAAAGTTGTGGCAATAACAGTCTTGTTCCCTGAGAGCACATTGCAGCTGCAAGCTTTCGCGGCACCGAAATCAGCAGGTATTTGG
>CAJXVY010000071.1 GCA_913062665.1 uncultured Micrococcales bacterium | reverse complement strand
GAGAAAATTAATCCTCAGTGTTTTTGTCAACAAGGTCCCTCAGAAATCTAGAAAGTTCCCCTGATTCACTCGCGTGGGAGATACTGAGGCTCTGCTTTGCCCTTGTTACTCCCACGTAGCAAAGCCTTCGCTCCTCCTCAATTTCTTCTGGAGAATGCGACATGCGAAAAGGCAGAAGCCCCTCGCTGGCCCCCAAAATGTAAACCTTTCTCCACTCCAATCCCTTGGCGGCGTGAATAGTTGAGAGCGTAACCAGTTGTCTCACCGGTTCAAAATGCTGCAGTTGAAGGGCGTCAACAAGCTCAATAGTCTCTCCGATGCTAAGCGGCTGATCGGTTAGTGCCTCATAAAGCGATTGCATTGACTCCCATGCGGAGAGGTCACCGCTAGGGGCCATCGTCCAACCAAGCTCTCGAAGAACATCGGCCACAATTTCAGATGCTGGCTTATCTTCAACAAACCTGCTGGCCCGAATCATCTGCACAGCTTTGGCAATAACTTGCTGCTGGAAAAAGCGCTCCTGTGTTTTCAGTTGATGCCTGATTCCCAATTCACTCAGCTTTTCAGACAGCACTTCGGCCTGGACGTTAACTCTGAACAGGACTGCAATTTCACTTGCAGGGATGCCGTTTGTTATATCTTCGTCAATCATTTTGGAGACTGCGTCTGCCTCTGCAAGGTCACTTTGATAGCGCTTCAAACGAATCTCACCAAGGCCTGCCACAGCCTGCATTGGAGATAAATCACTCATGATTGAGTTGGCTAGATTGACAATTTCTCTTCCGGATCGATAGTTGTTACTCAATTCAATCGAAACCGCATTTTCAAACATTGATTCAAATCCATTTAGATACTTTTGTGAGGCACCTGCGAAAGAATAAATCGTCTGCCGCGGATCTCCCACCACGCATAAATCAGACCTATCACCCATCCACTGTTGAACCAGAGCAAACTGCAAGGGTGAAACATCCTGGAACTCATCGATGGTGAAAAACCTGTACTGGCTTTGAATGTGCTCGGCAATTTGCGGCTCAGATTTAACCATGCCCAGATTCAGAAGCAACACATCCTCCCAATCAATCTGTTGGGTTTTTGACTTCACTCGTTCGTATTCAAAAATCACTTCACTCGCAACCGAATGATTGATGGTTTCAAGCGAACGGTCACTGGTTTGATATAGCTCCGGACTGAGAAGGGAGTATTTCCACCACTCAATCTCCGCTGCCAGCTCTCGCAAAATCGCCTGATTCGGTTCAATCTTGAGATTGCTCAGGGTTTGTGTAAGTAAATCCTTTTTGGAGGTTGCGATGGAAGGGGCGCTCACCCCTGTTAGCTGCGGCCAAAAATAGCGGATTTGCGCCAGAGCCGCAGCATGAACGGTCCTTACCTGCACTGCTGGCGCGCCCAGGGAGTTGATGCGTGTCCTAAGCTCTGCTGCAGACCGCGCGGTGTAGCTCAGTGCCAGGACCTTCTCTGGGGCATATACTCCACTGGCAATTCCGTAAGCGATTCGATGACTGATCGTCTTTGTTTTACCGCTGCCGGCAGAAGCGATGATTCTAACGGGACCTATAAGGCTCTCGGCAGCCAAACGCTGCTCAGGGTCAAGACCCTCAAGCAAACTCTCCGCTGATTCCATAACGTTCCCTGCGTGGCATCAAAGCTAAGAATGGATGCCAAAATAGTGTTTGGCTATGGCCAAATCTCACTTGATTCTAGCGGCGCTGGCAGCAGAGGCTGCCAGTGGGAAAAATTTTGTATCCACAAAAACCACAAGCGATATGACACCTGGGTTTGACTCAGCTGTTTTGGAATCAGACATTGGCAGAAACTACCAGGTCTTAGTGCCAACCTCTAAACAGTCGGAAAAAGAGATGGAAACCGAGCTGAACGCTCTTAAGTTAGTCAGCCCACTTGCCTCAACAACTCTGGCCATCCCTGAAATTATCGGCCAGACAACAGATTTAGATGGTCACTCAGTGGTGGTGCTGAGTTTTGAGAAATCTAAAGAAATCCGACTGGGATCAAAAAATTCAGAGCCCGTCGAGTTGCTTTCGGCAGAGCTTGCAAGAGTCCATTCGCTCTCAATAACTGATGCACAGGCTCTAGAAATTCAGGCATTTACTCCCACGGAGCTAAACTCAGAGCTGGTGGCAGAGCTAGACAGGCTAGCCGACAGCGGCAAGGTTCCAGGGGTTCTGCTCTCCCGCTGGGAAAGGGCACTGGAGGATATCGGTCTCTGGCGATACCGACCCACAGTTATCCACGGTTCAATTGGTTCTGACAATGTTGGCATTGCTGGCGACAAACTTGTGCTGAGGGGCTTTGGGAGTATGCGAATTTCCGACCCCGCTGAGGATTTTGCCTGGATTGCGGGAGGATCCACCGAGGCTGTGCTCAACTCCTGCTTCGCGCAGTACGCAGAGATCAGAGATGCCGATGAAAACATGGTAAAAAGGGCAATCCTTTACTCCGAAATTGAGCTTGCAAGGTGGTTGTCATACTGCATTGAGAGTGGCGATCAACGATCTGCTGAGGCGGCCAGCGCCGATATCGAGAATCTCGCCGAAGATGCTCAGAAATCAGACCTGCCTTCACTGGAGGCGACAAGTTTCATTGGTTTGAACCAAGAGCAGAGCGACAGCTAAGCTTTTATAAATATCAAGGAGTATCGTGCAGATAAAAATTGGCATACAAAACAGCGGCAGAGAGCTTGTTCTGGAAAGTGACGAAACCACTGAGCAGATAAACCAAAAAGTGGAGAAGGCACTTGCCGATCCCGCCTCGACCCTTCAGTTGACCGACGAAAAGGGAGCGACGGTGATTGTCCCCGCGACCGCTCTTGCATACATTGAGATTGCCGCCGAGCAACCAAGGAAGGTCGGGTTCGTAGGCTAATGGACTTATCGCACCTCATAAGCCTTCCGGTCGTCGTAGTTTACGGAATTTTGCTAGGGCTAATCACCCCTTATGTAATTGGCAAAAGCGATAAGCACGGGACGCTCGTTCCCGGCTCTATAGCTGTGGCAGTTGGATCAGTGCTGTGGCTTTTGCTCACCTGGATCGGGTTGCCTCATAGCGGAGCAGCTATTTGGCTACTGGTGATGCTGATTACTCCCCCGGTTACATTCATCGGAATTCGTTACCTCAGGTCCAGGCGCACCCAACAGGACGAGCAGCAGCTGAAATCGCTCTAAGCACTCATACCCAATTCATCCATTCGTGCAGAATGATTGCTGATTAGGTCATTGGTTAGTTGTTCAATCTCCGCGAGTGCCGAGCTTTTAAACCCAACCGGATCCGAACCATCCAGATGATTAAAATTCAACACCGATAAAACATGCAAAAGCACATCCGCAACCAAACTTCTTCCAAACATCGCCAGCAAGTCACGAAGCTGTTGATCATCAGAGATTTTTTCAATCAAAACGTTTTTTA
>CAJXVY010000070.1 GCA_913062665.1 uncultured Micrococcales bacterium | reverse complement strand
GAGCACATAAACCTGCTTAGGAATCTCCAGGTCGAAACCAAAGCGGTAAAGACCGAGAAGGACTTGGAAGATATTGACGCGCTAATTATTCCCGGCGGCGAATCCACCACAATTAGCAAACTTTTAGACATTTTCCACCTCAAGGTCCCCATTCTCAAGCTCATTGAGAAGGGATTACCAGTGCTCGGAACATGTGCTGGACTGATACTGCTGAGCGAACATGTGGACAACGAGGATGGGTTTTTCCAAGTAATGCCATGCTCGATAAAAAGAAACGCCTACGGCAGCCAGCTGGCCAGCGGCGAGGCCGTCGTTAGCTATGACGATGGGTCCAAGGAAAATGCTGCATTCATTCGAGCTCCAAAAATACTTAATCACGGCAAAGCAACACCAATTGCCTGGGTTGGGAACGAGGTAGTTGCTATTCAGCATGAGAACTTAATTGGTGCCAGCTATCACCCTGAATTGACCAATTCCACAATGCTGCACAGAAAACTTATTGAACTAATAAAAGCAAACTAAAATAGAGCCTCATGTCAGGACACTCCAAGTGGGCAACCACCAAGCACAAAAAAGCCGCCAATGACGCAAAGCGAGCAAAGCTGTTTGCCAAGCTGATTAAGAACATCGAGGTTGCTTCAAGGCTGGGTGGTCCAGATCTTGAGGGAAACCCAACACTTTATGATGCCGTCCAAAAGGCGAAGAAAAACTCGCTTCCAGCCGACAATATTGACCGTGCAATTAAGCGCGGAGCCGGGATTGATGGAGCAGGTGTTGAATATACAACCATCATGTACGAGGGTTATGCAGCTGGCGGGGTTGCGGTTCTAATCGAGTGTCTGACTGATAATAAAAACAGAGCCGCTGCTGAGGTTAGATTGGCAATGAGCAGAGCTGGCGGCAGCATGGCGGACCCAGGAAGTGTCAGTTATCAATTCGCTCGAAAGGGTGTGATTGTTCTCGATAACGTTAGTGAAGAAGCAGCCATGGAAGCCGCTCTGGAGAGCGGTATTGAGGATATTGAACAAAACGGCACCCAGTTGGTGATAACTACTGAACCCCAAGACATGGTCGCAGTTAGAACAGCCCTACAGGGTGCAGGTTTAGATTACGAGTCGGCAGACGTTGAGTTTGTCAGCAGCCTCAAGGTCACTTGCGACAAAGAGACTGCTGAAAAGGCGATCAAACTAATTGATGCCATGGAGGACTTGGACGATGTGCAGTCGGTCTTCACCAACATGGACATTTCCCCTGAGGTTATTGATCAGCTCGAGGGCAGTTGAGAAAAGTCCTGGGTATTGATCCCGGCTTAACTCGTTGTGGAGTTGCCGTGGTTGAAGGCAAGAGCGTCAATAAGGGCAATCTGCTGTTTACTAACACAATCAGAACAGCGGCATCTGAGGATTTAGACCAACGCATCCACCATATTGGCCAGCAAATAGAGACTTACATTCAGAAATTTGAACCCACCGAGATTGCGCTTGAGAGAGTCTTTGCCCAGGCAAATCTCAGAAGCGTCATGGGGGTTGCTCAAATAAGCGGCGTTATTCTGTTTATGGCGAGGAAGTTTGATTTACCTATTCGTTTTTTTACACCCACCCAGGTAAAGGCAGCCGTTACTGGTGATGGAAGGGCCTCAAAAGAAGCCGTATCCAAGATGACTAGCACACTGCTTGGAGATGGAGCCGTTTTTGACACCGCTGACAGCGCAGACGCCGCTGCGGTGGCCCTAACGGCAATAGCAAATCCTTCAATTGAATCTTCCCAACCGACCAAGGCCCAACGGGCGTGGAGTGAAGCCATAAAGCAATCTAGGAAGTAATCTGAAGGGGTGATTGGACACTTATCAGGAAAAATTCTTGCCAAGACCGGTCGAGAACTTATCTTGGACGTAAACGGAGTTGGGTATCAAGTGTTCGTCAGTTCTCGAATGAACCTACCGACTGGGGTTGAAACATCTATGTTTGTTAGAACTGTTGTCAGGGAAGATGAAATCTCGCTCTATGGGTTCGAGCAAACCGACGAGAGAGATCTTTTTGACTCACTTTGCGATGTGAGCGGAATCGGACCGAAACTAGCCATGACAATTATCGAAGAACTTGGCTACGAGCAAACCGTCAGCGCAATATCCGGTGGTGACGAAAGAGCTCTTCAGTCGGTTACTGGGATAGGCTCCAAAACGGCAAAGTTAATGATTCTCTCCCTCGGTGGAAAATTCGATGCCCCGCTGAAGCCAAGGGATTCCTCCCTTGTGGATGCGCTTATGAATCTTGGCTGGAAAGAACGCGAGGCTATAGATGCACTCAACAGTGTTGGAAATTCTGCAAGTTCTCAACAAGACCAGCTGAAAGCGGCTCTAAAGTATCTTGGAGGGGCTAAAACTAAGCCATGAATAGAGAAACAGAACCTTTTGCACACGCTGACGAAACCGCTCTGGAAGGTCAGTTAAGACCCAGTAGCCTCTCTGAATTCGTGGGTCAGAGCAAAGTGAAAAAGCAACTTGAGGTTTTACTTCAAGCAGCGCAGCAGCAAAATAGGGTGCCGGATCATCTTTTATTTAGCGGTCCTCCCGGGTTGGGTAAAACAACACTTGCCATGATTGTTGCAAGCGAGACCGGACGGGCTCTTAGAGTTACAAGTGGTCCAACTATTCAGCATGCCGGCGATTTGGCGGCGATTCTGAGTTCCTTAGAGCACGGAGAAATACTCTTTATTGACGAGATTCACAGAGTTAGTCGGGCTGCCGAGGAGATGCTTTACCTTGCAATGGAGGACTTTAGGGTCGATGTGATGGTGGGAAAGGGGCCCGGCGCAACAAGTGTCCCTTTGGACTTGGAGCGTTTTACCCTGGTCGGCGCAACCACGAGAGCAGGAATGTTGCCTAACCCGTTGAGAGACAGGTTCGGATTTACCGCCAGCATGGAGTTTTACGACCATGGCGAGCTGATAAGCGTGTTGCAGAGGGCTGCCAAGGTTTTGGGCGTGAACTTGGATGAAGAAAGCTTGCAGCTCATCGCTCAATCATCTAGGGGAACACCCAGGGTTGCAAACAGACTGCTTAGAAGGATCCGCGACTACGGGCAGGTAAAGAAAGTTAGTGCCATAGACGCAAAGACAACTGCGTCTGCCCTGGAGGTCTATGAAATAGATTCAACCGGCCTAGACAGACTAGACAGGCAATATCTCTCCGCTCTTGCAGAGAATCGTCAGCGAGCTCTTGGCCTGGGAACTCTGGCTACCAGGCTCGGGGAGGAGCCTGAGACAATTGAGATGGTTGTGGAGCCCTATCTGCTTCGTTTGGGCCTGATTGAGAGAACTCCTAAAGGAAGACTTATCACAAATTCTGGACTGGAAAGTATAGGAATCCCCTCCGAATCAAGCAGTTTGTTTGACTAACCCCCTATAATTTCAGGGTTACCGAGTTGTGAGGTCGTTTTGATTACACC
>CAJXVY010000069.1 GCA_913062665.1 uncultured Micrococcales bacterium | reverse complement strand
CACTAAGAGATTTATAAGTAACAAACCACAAACGGAAGGAAATCAAAGTGGATGTAACTAACATGGCAGAGCTAACAGGAAACATCGCTGTGGTCGGATACGGCCTTGCAGCGATCGGCCCAGGTTTGGGCGTGGGAATGGTGGTTGGTAAGACCATCGAGTCAATGGCCCGTCAGCCAGAGATGGCTGGAAGGTTGCAGGTAACAATGTTCCTGGGAATCGCCTTCACTGAGGCATTGGCACTTATCGGTCTAGCCGCCGGATTCATTTTCTAATAGAACGAGGTATTGATAATGCTGTACAGGATTCTCACGGCTGAAGCAGGGGAGAGCCAAAACCCCCTGTTGCCAGCTGACTACGACATCCTGTGGTCCGCTGTTGTCTTTTCCGTCCTGCTGGTATTTTTCTGGTTCAAAGTTCTACCCAGCTTCAAAAAGATGCTGGATGAGCGAGCTCAGGCGATTGAAGGAAGATTAGCCGAGGCTGAGCGGGCAACCGCAGAGGCCGCAGAGCGAACCAACCTGATTGAGGCCGAGCAGGAAAAGCTGCGAAGCGAGGCAAGTTCAATCCGTGAGGAAGCGCGCTCCGAGGGGGCTGCAATTTTGAGTGAGATGAAAGAACAGGCCAAACAGGAAAGCGAGCGTGTAGCTGAGGTCACAAAGGCCCAGCTGGAAGCGGATCGACAGGCTGCAATCGAAGCACTCCGACAGGAAGTTGGAGTTCTGGCGATTGATCTAGCTAGCAAAATTGTTGGCGAGAAGCTACAGGAAGACAAAGTCGCAAACAAGGTCGTTGACGATTTCATGAAAGAAATCGAAAAGAGCAAGGGATAACCAATGGCCTCCACCACCAGACAATCGCTAGCTAAAGCCGAAGAGGCGTTGGCCAAAGAAAAGAAAGTGAGCCTAGATACCGCTCACCAGCTTTTTGATGCCGCTGTCGCTTTGGATAACTCCATCCAGCTGCGAGGAGCACTATCGGATCCTTCCGCTGATGCTGCTCGTCGCGAAAAGTTGGCGAATGAAGTTTTCAAAGGTCTCTCCGCAGAGGCAAAGAAAGTGATTCAAGTTTTGGTGGGTTTGCGCTGGTCAGCCCCAAGGGATATCGCAAAGGCTTGCGAATCTCTGGCTGTGACCGCGGTGGCAATGCAACTGGATGCAAAGAAATTGCAGTCAGTTGGCGAGGAGCTCTACACGGTGCAGTCGTTGATTGATGAAAATGGCGACTTGGAACTTGCAATGTCCACTTCACGGGCGGATGTCGGTTCCAAGCAAAAGTTGTTGAAAAAGCTACTGGCTAAAAAACTGAGCGAATCAGCGGAACTACTGGTTATGCAGGCGGTCAATTTCGCTCACAAAACAAGCTTTAGTCAACTCCTGAGAAATTATGGAGAGGTTTTAGCGCAACAGGCGAATCGAAGGATTGCAACTGTAAGTGTCGCCAAGCCTCTGTCAGAGAAGCAGCTGCAGGATCTTCAGAAGAAGCTGTCAAAGGCTTTTGATTCAGAGCTAAACATCAACCAGGAAGTTGATGAATCCATCATTGGCGGTATGCGTATTCAAGTGGCCGGAGAGGTCATCGACGCAACCGTCGCAACCAAACTAAGTAACGCAAGACTTCAGCTGAGCTGAGAGAAAAAAGAGAAGGAACGGAAATGGCAGATCTAAAGATCAACCCCGATCAGATTCGCGACGCCCTAAAGGACTTCGTTGAGGGCTATCAGCCAGCAAACGGGGGCCGGGACGAGGTTGGATACGTGATCGACGCCGCAGATGGCATCGCACACGTTGAAGGTCTTCCCTCAGCCATGGCTAATGAGCTGTTGAAATTTGCCGATGGAACACTGGGGCTGGCACTGAACCTCGACGAGCGCGAAATCGGTGTTGTTATCCTCGGGGAGTTCGGTGGAATCGAAGAAGGAATGGAAGTTCACCGAACCGGTGAGGTTTTGAGTGTTCCAGTTGGAGACAAGTTCCTTGGACGTGTGGTTGACCCGCTCGGAGAGCCGATTGACGGAATGGGAGACATCAAAGGCGACGCTCGTCGAGCTCTGGAGCTTCAGGCTCCTGGTGTTATGGCTCGAAAGAGCGTTCACGAGCCACTGCAGACTGGAATTAAGGCCATCGACGCCATGATTCCTATTGGTCGCGGACAGCGTCAGTTGATTATCGGTGACCGCCAGACGGGAAAGACCGCCATTGCAGTTGATGCAATCATCAACCAAAAGGCTAACTGGGAGTCTGGTGACCCAACCAAGCAGGTTCGTTGTATTTACGTTGCGGTTGGTCAAAAGGGTTCAACTGTCGCCGGAGTGAAGGCCGCCTTGGAGGAGGCCGGAGCGATGGAATACACAACAATCGTTGCCTCACCTGCCTCCGACCCAGCTGGATTCAAATACCTCGCCCCCTACACCGGAAGTGCTATCGGTCAGCACTGGATGTATGACGGCAAGCACGTTTTGATTGTTTTCGATGACCTATCAAAGCAGGCGGAAGCCTATCGAGCAGTGTCACTTTTGCTTCGTCGTCCACCAGGTCGTGAAGCATTCCCCGGAGATGTTTTCTATTTGCACTCAAGGCTTTTGGAGCGTTGTGCGAAATTGAACGATGAGATGGGTGCGGGTTCTATGACTGGACTACCGATCATTGAAACTAAGGCAAACGATGTTTCGGCATTTATTCCAACTAACGTGATTTCGATTACCGATGGCCAGATCTTTTTGCAGTCTGACCTATTCAACTCCAACCAGCGTCCAGCTATTGACGTAGGTATCTCGGTTAGCCGTGTTGGTGGAGCTGCACAGGTGAAGGGAATTAAGAAGGTTTCCGGAACCCTGAAGCTAGAGCTTGCTCAGTACCGCTCATTAGAGGCCTTTGCTATGTTCGCATCTGACCTCGATGCAGCAAGCCGCAGGCAGCTGGCTAGGGGAGCGAGATTGACCGAGCTGCTGAAACAGCCCCAGTACACCCCATATCCGGTTGAGGATCAAACTGTTTCGATTTGGGCTGGAACAAACGGCTTCTTGGATGAGGTTCCGGTCCCAGACGTTTTGCGATTCGAGCAGGAGTTTTTGGATTACCTTCGCAGAAACACGAAGATTCTGACCACTATCGGTGAAACCGAGAAGCTTGAGGACGATACAGTCTCAGAGCTTGAGAAGGAAATCGAGCACTTCAAGAAAATGTTCCAGCTTGGAACTGGTGAGCCTTTGACAAAGGTTGGCAACGAGAGCGTTGAGGCTTTGGATGAAGAAGAGGTTGACCAGACCAAAATCGTCAAGGGTAAGAAGTAAGGGAAAGTAAATGGGAGCGCAGCTTAGGGTCTATAGGCAGAGAATTAGCTCTGCTAAGACCACCAAGAAAATCACTCGTGCAATGGAGTTGATTTCTGCCTCGCGAATTGCCAAGGCGCAACAGCGAGTCGCTGCCTCTACCCCCTATACCAAGGC
>CAJXVY010000068.1 GCA_913062665.1 uncultured Micrococcales bacterium | reverse complement strand
CTATCGGGGCAAAACAACTAGGAAAGATTAGCACCATCCAAAACAGTCTTGCAATTGAATTAATTTCAGTTTCCACGGAGTGATTCAAAAGAGGCCAAAAACTCAGCCCAAATCTCAACTGAGCTCCGCTCACTGCGTATTAGCTCAGCCTGTGTTGAACCCAACAGAGGCCAGAGCTGGTCCATCAGCGGACTAACGGGGGTTGGGGTTGCGTTTTCCACTGTTGATGCGAACTGACTAAGGATTTCATCCTCGGTTTGAACTGCTGGAATCCCGGTAAGCGCCCTTGCAACGGCTAGCTGGGAGCTGGGACTTGAGAAGTATTCCAAAACCAACCTGTTTGCATAAACCGGATCATCACTGGTTGCGGAGACAAAAAAGCCAGTTACATCCACAAGCGGAGACGCTTCAGCATTGCCGACAGCGGGAACTGAATAGACAGCAAGAGATTCCCGCAATTGCTCTGAGATGGAGGACAGTGCCCAAGGACCAGTGAGCCAGCAACCAATCTCCGCTGAATTGAAGTCATTCAAGACGGTTGCGTAATCGCTCTCTAAATCAAATACTTCTGAGCCGGTGGTTGTAAGCCAGTTGGCAAATGCGAATCCCTCATCGGTTCCTAGATCAACCTCTTCAGGGTTTTCAAGATTGATCCCGAAAGAGCTCATGAACGGATAGAGATGGTAGGGGTCTCCAAGCTGCGAATCTAGACCAACTCCCAAACCCACCTCTTGCAAAACCGCAAAATCTGGTTGTTCGTCCACCAGTTCTGAATTGCAGACCAGAGCGACATGCTGCTCACTGATTGGAACCGCATAAGTTGATCCCTCAACGGCAAAAGCGTTTTTCAGGCTATCTGGAACTGCCGGACCCAAAACTCCCGTGTTGAGCTTGGCCACCGTGCCTGCTTGCACAAGGTCACTTGTCCAGGCGTGGGATCCGAAAAAGACATCTGGGGCGGACCCGGCTTGTAGCCTTGATTGAATATCAGCAAGTTCGATGCCAGAGAATTGGACATTGACTCCGTATTCCTGCTCAAACTCGGAGACCACGCCTTCCAAAGCGTTAGAAATCGCCGATGGGGCCCAAATGCTAACAACTTGAATTGGTTCCGACTCAGGTTCGGTCTCGGTAAAGTCGAATTCTTCAGGTAGACCAGAATTAGTTGTCTCCGCTTGACAGCCGGAGATAGTCAAGCTCAGAGCTATTGCTGCGACACTGCTAACAATCTTTGTTTTCA
The DNA here is from genome assembly GCA_913062665.1 of uncultured Micrococcales bacterium. Next base: position 2,237 of record CAJXVY010000068.1, on the reverse strand, counting down.
TATAAGGCCTAATTTGTCCCCCATAACCCTAGAGTGATGAGTTCAGTGAAGGCAAACATGTTCTGAAACTATTAAGGACAAAAAAATTTGTAAGCGCTTACAGATTTATTTTGGAAAAACAGAAACAAAATTAGATTTAGATAACAAGTCCGAAAACCATCATTTTCCTCATTCAAAAGGCCCTAGTATTCTCGGGTGACTAATTCCCAGCCAGAAACAAAAAAGGGCCACGAGTGGTGGCGCTCATCAGTAATTTACCAGGTTTACCCTCGCTCTTTTGCTGACGGCAATGGCGATGGCATGGGCGATCTCGAGGGCATCAAGAACCGGCTTCCGGCTCTTGCTGAACTTGGAGTTGACGCTGTTTGGTTCTCACCGTTTTCCAAATCTCCGCAGCGTGATGCTGGTTATGATGTAAGCGATTACAGGGACATAGATCCTTTGTTTGGGACGCTTTCAGACTTCGATGAAATGCTCGCAGAGGCTCATTCACTGGGGCTGAAAGTCATAGTCGATCTTGTTCCGAACCACTCCTCCAGTGATCACAGGTGGTTCCAAGAGGCTTTGAGCGGCGCCCCTGGAAGTGATGCAAGAAACCGATACATCTTCAAAGATGGCAAAGGTGAGAACGGCGAATTACCCCCAAATAACTGGCAGAGTGTCTTTGGTGGATCAGCCTGGACTCGGATTGAGGAGCCAAACGGAGCACCCGGTCAGTGGTATTTGCATCTATTCGATTCATCTCAGCCGGACTGGAATTGGGAAAACCCGGAGATTATTGAGGAATTTGACTCGATACTCAGATTCTGGCTAGATCGCGGGGCAGATGGATTCCGCATAGACGTTGCCCATTCAATGAAAAAAGATCTCAGCTTTCCTGATCTGGATGAGACCAACTCCAATCCCGAAGGCGGTGCAATTATCAATGGCACCGTCGAACACCCCCACTGGAACAGAGAAGGGGTTCACGATATCAACCGTCGTTGGCGAAGCGTCTTGAATGAGTATGAGGATAGAGCTATGTGTGCCGAGGCTTGGGTATTGCCCCTAAGCAAAATGGCCGAGTGGGTGAGACCAGATGAATATCACCAGACTTTTAACTTTGGTTACCTCGAGACTCCTTGGAGTGCTCGTGAGCTGAAGAAAGTAGTCAGCGACTCGCTGGAGGCATTCGGAAACGTAGGGGCTCCATCAACCTGGGTTTTGTCAAACCATGATGTAATCCGCCACACCTCACGTTTCGGTCTCAGTGGTGTGCCCCCGCAGGGTACTGGAATTGGACCGGATGATGAGCAGCCCAATGAAGAACTTGGGCTTAGAAGAGCAAGAGCTGCATCTGCTTTCATGCTGGGTCTACCCGGTGGTGCCTATATCTATCAGGGTGAAGAGCTTGGTCTTCCGGAGCACACTACCTTGGAACACAAATTCCGCGAAGATCCCACTTATTTCCGAACCAAAGGAGATCGTGTGGGGCGCGACGGTTGTCGAGTACCAATTCCTTGGGAGCATGACAAACCGAGCTTTGGTTTTGGACCAAGCGAAAAAACCTGGCTTCCTCAACCGGAGAGTTTTTCGAAGTATGCAAGAGATGTTCAAGAGGGAATCGAGGGATCAACTCTTGAGCTTTACAAAAAACTTCTGAAGATTAGAAAAACTAATAAGCTCGGCGCTGGTGATTTCCATTGGCTGGAACCACTCTGCACTGACTCCGCTCTGGCATACGAGAACAACGGGGTTGCAGTAATTTCAAACATGGGTGAGCCGATTAGTCTGCCATCTGGAGAAATTCTTGTAACCACCCAAACTAACCTGCAGGCTGGAGGAATGTTGGAAACAGACCAGACCGCCTGGATAAGGCTTTGAGCGAATGGTGGCGGGACGCCGTCATCTACCAGATCTACCCAAAGAGCTTCAAAGACAGTAACGCTGATGGCTATGGCGACCTAGCCGGCATAAGCGAAAAACTGCCCGAGATTGCCTCTTTGGGAGTGGATGGAATCTGGCTATCGCCTTTCTACCCATCACCTCAGAAAGACAGTGGTTACGACGTAAGTGACTACTACGATGTGGATCCAATCTTTGGAACGGTTGATGATTTCACTGAAATGGTTCAAAAAGCTCACGAGCTGAACCTAAAGGTGCTACTCGACCTTGTCCCTAACCACACCTCCAGTGCTCATCCATGGTTTCAAAATGCCTTGAATTCCAAGCCTGGAAGTGATGCCCGTGAGATGTAT
>CAJXVY010000067.1 GCA_913062665.1 uncultured Micrococcales bacterium | reverse complement strand
AGGACACGTATGTGAATGTCGTGGTCTGCACCCTCAGCATCCCTCAGCAGCTGCATTGCAAGATCCATGCACAGCTCGTCTAAAAGAAGTTGAAACTCTTCGGCTTCCGGTTCCACTCCGCTGGCCCCGTTTGCCATCAAAACTACGTGGTCGTTTGTGGATGTGCAGCCGTCACTATCAAGTCGGTTGAAGCTTTTCTCAACTGCTTTTTCCAAAAACTTCTGAAGTTTGGAGGGAGCAACCTTCGCGTCGGTAGTAATAAAAACCAGCATGGTTGCAAGCGCCGGAGCAAGCATTCCCGCTCCTTTGGCAATTCCGCCAATGCTATAGCCGTGACCGTCTCGAATGGCATGCTTTTGAACGCTATCGGTGGTCATGATCGCCTCTGCAGCCTGATAGCCACCACTGGCATCGAGACTTTGGTGTGCTAATTCCAGGCCTTTGATAATTTTGGCCTCATCCAATTGCTCGCCAATCAACCCCGTGGAGGCAACCAAGACCTCTATTGGCGCTAATCCAAGAAGCTCAGCAGCGCGTTCTGCGGTTTTGTGAGTGAGCTGGAAGCCTTGAGGTCCGGTAAAGCAATTCGCTCCCCCACTGTTCACCGCAACAGCCCTAGCCTTGCCGGTCTTTGCCACTTCCTTGGACCAAATGATGGGGTTTGCTATCGCCTTATTGGAGGTAAAAACATTTGCGCATGAGTCATCCGTCCCAGTATTCACAATTAGAGCAAAATCTTTACCCTTTGGTTTTAGGCCAGCATGCACGCCGCTGGCAAGAAAACCCTCGGGGTAGGTAACGCTCATGGCCTCAAACCTGTCTGACCGAGCCCACTTGTTTCAAAAAGCCCCAAGCTGAGATTCATTGACTGAATCGCGGCTCCCGCTGTCCCCTTGACCAAATTGTCAATTGCGCACAAAACAGTAAGCCTTCCCGATTCATCAAAGTGGTAGCTGATCTGGGCCCGATTTGAACCCCTAACCGAAACCGTTTCGGGTGGTGAGTCCAAGAGGTCTACAAAGTTTTCATCCCCGTAGGCCGATTCGAACGCCTCAATCACCTGCTGCTGAGTTCCACGGAGCTTTGTGGATACCACGGCCATGATTCCCCGACTTATTGGCGCTAAGACTGGAGTGAAGGTTATGACAGGGTTTTCCGCTCCTGCCTTTTCTAGGTTTTGAATAATCTCGGGGATATGCCTGTGGCTACCCCCTACCGCATAGGCCCGGAGATTTTCAGTCATCTCGCTACTTAAAAGCTCGACTTTGGCTGCTTTTCCAGCTCCACTGGTTCCAACCGCAAGAGTTGCAACAATGTCATCAGTCTGAATTAGGTTCGCTGTAACTAAAGGGGCCAGGGCGAGAGTCACCGCGGATACATTGCAGCCGGGAACGGCAATCCTTTCAACTCCTGCCAATCTTCCTCGCTGCTTGCCTCCATCAGCAAGGGTTAGTTCAGGGAGTCCATACACCCAAGCTCCTGCATGCTTGGTTCCGTAATACTTCTCCCAAGCCTTTGAAGACTCAAGCCGAAAATCGGCGCCGCAATCCAAAACCACTCCTACAGCATCCAAACCGTCTGCGATTGCAGCGCTCTCAGTATGCGGCAAAGCCAAAAAAACCACATCGTGTCCATTTAGCACTCTTGCACTGGTCTCCTGCAGGGTGAATTCCATATGGCTAAATTGAGGATGAACGCTTGAAAGTTCATTACCGGCGTTGGAATGTGCGGTGACGGTTCTGAGCTCAAGCTCAGGGTGAGACTCAATCAGTCTTATCAGCTCTCCGCCAACATATCCGCTGGCTCCGGCAACGGCTACCGAATAGGTCATCAGACACCCCTCAGTTCCGCTCCGTGTAGCTTTTGAGCCAATGCTACAGCTGCGTTTCTAGCCTCTGTGGCCTCTTCCTGAGTAAGAGTCCTGTCGCTGGCCCTGAAGACCATCGAGAAAGTTACAGATTTTTTACCAGTATCAATTCCTTGACCACGGTAGACATCTGTGGTCTTGATGCTTTCCAAAAGCTCTCCGCTTCCCTCGATCACCGTTGCGCGCAATACTTGGGCCTCCAGAGCATCATCCACGACCAAAGAAAGATCTTGAGTCGCGGCAGGGTAAGTGAAGATTGCAGAAGCGCTCACAGCATCTATTTCCTCCAAAAGCTTGCTCAGGTTTAGCTCAAACACCGAAACTCTTGGGAGGTGATAACTATCGGCAACGTCTGGGTGTAACTCTCCAACGAAACCAACGCGCTCGCCATTTGCCCAAACATCGGCTGATCTGCCAGGGTGAAGGCCAGCATTTGCGCTGTTTTTTATTACGAATTCCATGGATAGAACTCTGGAGATTCTCAAGACCGCGTCGATTGCAGATTTGTAATCCAAAGACTGTGCCTTTATGCCAGGTTGAGTTAGTTCCCTGTCTCCAAATCCAACACCCGCAATCATCTCAGGCTGAGAGGGAATTTGCTTATTCAACTCTTCCAAAGCCTCATCAGTTGGCCGTGTCGTGGTGTCGGGAAAACTTGCCACTGCGGATGAACTTTCATGTGCGATGAAGATGCTTCCGAGTTCATACAGATGTCCGCTGGTGAGACCTCTTGAAATGTTTCTGGCGGCTGTTTGCAAAAGTCCAGGAAGCAGAGATGTTCTCATCTCTGGGTATTCCTCCTGGATTGGATTTTCCAATCTGACGCTTGATACATCCCCAAAAACCAGATTCTCTTGACTGCTAACGAAGGGGTAGTTCAAGGTTTCAACCATTCCAGATGCGGCGAGAGAATCTGCAAGCTTTCTGCGAAGTAATTGTTTCTCAGTTAGTCCAGACCCCGGTGGGGCAACTGGAAGTCTTGAGCCGATCTTGTGGTAGCCATCTATTCGGGCAATTTCCTCAACCAGGTCAGTCTTGTGGCCGAGGTCCGGTCGCCAGCTGGGAGGTGTAACCAGGAGTGTGTCACCGCTGGTTACTCTGCAGCCGATTTGCTCCAAAATCTCTACTTGGCGCTCAGCTGAATAGTCGACACCAACTAATTCGGTCGCAAAATTTATTGGCAATTCAATCTGAACATCCTCGGCTGGCTGAAAATAGCTGGCGCCGAATCCGGTTAGTTTTGCCGAACCGTACTCAACCAACAATGCTGCAATTCGAGCGATGGCGTGGTTGGCAACCAACGGGTCAACCCCGCGCTCAAAGCGCTTAGAAGCTTCAGAGGGTAGCTTGTGTCTTCTGGCCGAACGCGCAATGCTAACAGGATCAAAGTTGGCTGCTTCAATCATCACCCTTTTAGTCGAAAAGCTCACTTCAGTAGACTCACCACCCATTACGCCGGCAATTCCAATTGGGCCTGAATCGTCCGTAATTAGCAAATCTTCTTCATGTAAATCTCTAACTTGACCATCAAGGGTTTTCAGTTTCTCCGCCTGCTTTGCCCTGCGCACAGTGATTCCACCGGATAGAAGGTCCAAATCATATGCGTGGGTGGGTTGCCCGGTCTCAAGCATGACGTAGTTGGTGACATCCAC
>CAJXVY010000066.1 GCA_913062665.1 uncultured Micrococcales bacterium | reverse complement strand
GCATTGAAAAACCTCTTCTCTGAACTTCCCTCGTGTAATTACACACGTGTAACTACCAATAAGTCAAGTTGAGATTTCCTGACTGTGGAGATTTAGACGATAAATATACGACCACTAACCTATTAACTATGAACGTTTTAGTAACCGGTGGCGCCGGCTATATCGGTTCCCATGTCGTCAGACTTCTTTCAGAACGCGGAGATTACGTCATTTCAGTTGACGACCTGAGCACGGGAATAGGCGACAGACTGGATTGTGAAGCAGTTGATCTGACTCTGGAAGATCCAACCAGCATCAAGCGGCTAACTGATTTGATGGTCGAAAAAAACATCGAAGTGGTGATTCATTTTGCGGCTAGAAAGCAAGTAGGTGAATCAGTTGAAAAGCCAGAGTTTTATTTTCAATCCAATATCGGCGGACTTGCAAACCTGCTTACCGCCATGCACCAAGCAGATGTAAAAAACCTCGTGTTCAGCAGCTCGGCTGCTGTGTATGGAATGCCGGATGTTGACAAAGTTACCGAGCTGGATAAAACGGACCCCATAAACCCCTACGGACAAACCAAACTCATCGGCGAGTGGATGATCAACAATGCCTCGGTCTGGGGACTGAGTGCTGTCTCCCTAAGATACTTCAACGTTGCCGGAGCGGGCTGGCCTGATCTAGCTGATAAGCAGGCCCTAAACCTTATTCCGATTATTCTCGATCGAATCGAAAGAAGTGAGAGCGTGCTGGTGTTTGGGGATAATTACCCCACGGAGGATGGAAGTTGCATTAGAGACTACATCCACGTTCTCGACCTTGCCCGAGCGCACATTGACGCAATTGACCAGCTTGGAAAACCTGGAAATCAGATATACAACGTTGGCACCGGCGAAGGATCAAGCGTTTTCGAGGTAATTGCCGAGGTCAAAAAAGTATCAGGAATTGATTTCAAGGTTGAAATTGTGGGACCAAGAGCGGGTGACCCACCGAAGCTGGTTGCTTCCAATGAGAAGATCAGCAAAGAGTTTGGATGGAGTGCTGAATTCGGGCTGTCTGAAATAGTCGACTCTGCCTGGCAGGCTAGGGAATCCTGAGCAGCTGACCAACTCGAATAAAGTTTGGGTTGGATATGTTGTTCTCGCTGACAATGTCTCGATAGCTCACTCCGAACCTAGCTGCGATTCTGAAAAGCGTATCTCCTGCAGAGACCCGATAGGTCTGAGCTTGCTCAGGCTCAGGTTCTGGCTGAGGCTCTGGTTCTGGTGTTGGTTCCGAAATGGTTTGGTTTGGAATCGTTAGAACCTGACCGACAAATATTAGGTTTGGGTTTGCAAGCCCGCTTGCCTCAGCGATTGCAGCAGTGCTGACGCCAAATCTGTTTGCAATCCGTCTCAAAAAGTCTCCGCTTTGGACTCGGTATTCAATCGTTCCGACAGTTGTCTCAGGTTCTGGTGTAGGTTCTGGCTCAGGCGTTGGTTCAGGTTCGGGGTCGGGCTGCGGGGCAGGTTCCGGATCACTTTGCTCAGTTTGAACCGGCTGATTCCCGGGGATAATCAACACCTGACCCACCCGAATGAAATTTGGATTCCTTAGGTTGTTAGCCTCAACAATCGCAGACACAGTTGAACCCTGGCTAGCTGCAATCTTCGATAAGAAATCGCCTGGCCTTACGGTGTATCGCTTCGGCTGAACTACTTCTGGCTCAACTTCATCAGGGGTTGTTACCGAGGGTTCAGATGGGATTATTGGCTCAGATTCGCTTTCCTCACGAATGAACTCGCCAACCGTTGCTCCGTCTTCAGTCACAATCGAAGCATTACTTGGAAGTTCCGTGCCAGTTGGAATGTTGCTTGCAAACCAGTTTGTAACCCAGTTGTATCCCAGCGACTCTGCACTCAAACTCTCGTAGTCCTCAAAGCTCGTAAGAGCGTATTTCTTACCCTGCACGACCACAAAGATGTCTCTGGACTGATTTCTTATGAATTGGGTCATCTGAACATCTTGCTCACCCATTGCCAGGCATGTTGCCGACTCTAGCTCGAGAGCCTCGCCCGGATACTCGGCAAAGACCTCAGGACTTGTTGGGATGAGCTTGCCGGCGTCCAAGAAGTATTGGGCTCCATCACAAGAAACCTTTGATGTGGTCAAAAATGGCTGCGTTTCAAGCCTGTTGAGCAGGCTGTCATTCAAGTCGTAAACCCGTCCGTCGGTGACACTTTCGGCATGCGCAAGTGTCCGCATCGGAATTTTCTTGTCGTAACCATCTACCAGGTAGCGAACCCCTGACTGCTTTCCACGAACAACACTTCCCGGTGCCGCAGCCGCCCCTCCATTTGGAATGGAATCCAGCAAGCTTTCAGAGATAGTTAGTGCCGGACCAAGCAGGTCATTGAATTCGGCCAGCATTCCGTTTTGCAAAATTGTGTATCGCTGACCGCCGGTAACCAGATAGTTGTAGTAGGAGTTATTGAAGTTAATTACCGCAGGTGCGCTGGCGGTTGCATCAATTGTGGGAATCTTTTCCAAGAACTGATCACTAACCTCAATCACCGCTGGGTAGAACTCATCGACATTCTCTAGCGGTAGTTTTCCTTGGGAAGTGATGACGAATCCATCACCGCTTGCAGATTTTATAAAGCCGCTGAATGGAATCTGGGCGCTGAGGGCATCCTCTAATGCAACCGTGCCCTGGGCCTGGTCAAACCACTTGGTGATGGCTAACTCGCTAGCCATGTCTGCATCAATCAGATAGATTCCGTTTTCCGTTGCCAATCCGATTCGATTGTCTTGTTCAATATCAAAAACAGTCAGGTCACTGGTTATTGGTGCTCCAGCAGTAAGAGTTGGTAGGGCAGAAAGGTCGGCCTCAATTGGCTCAGGTATTACGCTTGTAACCTTCTGCAGTGCGAGCGGGTCTAGGACCTTGCGATATTGACCATTCTCAACCCAATACTGACCTTCTGCGGTTTGCAAAAGCTGGCTTATTTGGGCACCGTTTTCAAATTCAAGAAGCTGAGCGCTGGGAAGAGTGAGCTTGTTTGCACAGTCCAGACCAAACTCAGTGGCAACTTCACAATTTGGAACGAGGTATCTGCGATTTCCAGCCAGTAGGAAAAGTTCCTGGGTGGCTGATGATTCAACCAAAAGCCTCATTGGCCCACCATCGGTGAAACTATCTAAGTATGGTTGCGAAATCTCGCCGATAGGACCAAGAGCCTCCAAAGCTACTACCTGAGACTGGTCGGTAATCTCAAACCTTTGTGATCCACTAATTACATACAGCGGGCTGTTTCCACTCCTGAGCAGATAGCCTCCACCAATGGGAGATCCGAACCAGTCGTGGAAGAATCTCCAAAAGTTTCTGTTTCCGTAAGCACTGCAGCTATCACCGGTTCCATACAAGTTGTCCAAAGCTGCCTTGTTCGGAGTGTAGGGAGTGTAGTAGTAAAGATTTGCAGTTGCCTGGCTCTTTAGCTCAAAGCTCTTGGTTCCACATGAGCTTCTTGGGCTGTAGCGGACGTTTACAGTTCTACC
>CAJXVY010000065.1 GCA_913062665.1 uncultured Micrococcales bacterium | reverse complement strand
CAACTAACTTCGACAAATCCGAGGTTTACTCCAGCAACCGGAACCAACACATTTCCCACAATCGGTATAAACCAGGCCGGGTTTGACTGCTCTGTTACAAAGGTCTCTCGATGCATCCAGCGTGTGAGGATAGCAAGGGTAAAAATTAGTTGGCCTGTAATCCCAATCCACCACATCCAAATCGCGATATCCGGAAGTCGCTGGTGAATGCCAACGGTGAGCACCAGCAAGGCGATGGAAATTGTTGGAAAAAAGCTCAACCTGATTGGGTGGTTGAATTCTTCGATGACACTGATCGGAAAAAGTGCAAATTTCGTGAGATAAAGCGCGGACAAAACCAGAAGCAGAACTCCTGAAAATATCAGCAGGACATTAGAGACAATCGGGTTCAACTGCCAGTACTGCTCAAATTTCTCTACTGCAATTGCAAATCCACCGAATCCCATGACAGTTGCGAATATGGAAATTGGAAGATGTTGGATCGATCTCTCGGGCATTTACTTCTCCAGAATTATGGAATTTAAGACTAAATCCCAATCCAGATTAGAAATGCTGGCCCTGCTAAGAAAACCGCCACATCCATCAGGAAATGGGCAACTAGAAGCGGGGTCAGGCGCCCCAGCCGCGAGTAAAGATAGCCGAAAATGATTCCCATCAAGAAATTTCCGAGCAATCCCGCAAACCCCTGATAGAGGTGATAGACCGCCCTGAGAGATGCGGAGATAAAAATAATCAGATTTTCACTGAGGCCTAGCTTCCGCAATTGAATAAATAGGAAACCAACCGCGATTGTCTCCTCCAAAATCGAAGCCTCGGCTGCATTGAGAAGCAGCACCGGAACTTCCCACCATCTCTCGACGATGGAATCAATCAACACCTCTGTCGCGAGACCATTTGCCCTTGCAAGTAGGTATAAACCAATCCCGGGAATTCCGATTGCCGCGGCAATAGTGGCTCCGATGCCTGTGTCCCTAACTGCTGTTGTTCTCTCAATACCCAGTTGTTGCAAGGCCGAGCCGTCCAGTTTTAGAAAGTAAATGACCAGCAGTACTGGAATCAATGGAAAGATAAATCCAGCTATCTGGTACCCAAGATCAACCCACTGGTTGTCAGCAAGTGAGCGATTCAGCGTAACTTGCGATCCGGCCAAGCCTTGCTCGCTGGTAACGCTTCTTAAGAGTGAGAGAACCGAGTAAACAGCGCTCGATCCAAGCGATACCCCCAGCACCAGAAGAAGCTCAAGTAGAGGTTTTCTGTTCATGAGGTGCTTTTGGGGTCAAATTTGCAAGCGTTAGTGGAGCCTGGGAAACGATGTCGGTTGAGAACAACCAGTCGATAGCCAATTCGGAAAAGAATTGAAAATGGCGGGATGATCATTACCCACCCTGCAATTTTCCAAAAAAACCCCGGCTGATGCCTCAACAGCCAAGCTACAGCTCTGTGTCCTGCGTAGTTTTTGTCATCAACAACCCAAACACTTGCATCAACATCAGCTTTTGTTAGTCCGTGTTTTGAGTACTGATAACCCTGGGACGGGGTGGCGGCAGGGAAATATTTGAAGTGGTTGTGGCCCCAATTGACACTCAGCGTGCAGAAACCGCAATCACCGTCATAAATCATCAATGGACTCATGCATCCAGTCTAAGAACATTGGGTTGAGTAAGCTTAGAGAGCCTGGCAACCGCCAGAGATTTAGCTTTAGGAAAAAACATGACTTTGGCGGTTAGAAACGACCTGCGAAATATTGCGATTGTGGCCCACGTGGATCACGGCAAAACCACCCTTGTGGATGCGATGCTCAAACAGACCAACACCTTCTCAACTCATGGCGAGGTTGACGAAAGGGTTATGGACAGTGGAGATCTTGAAAAAGAGCGCGGAATCACGATTCTCGCCAAGAACACAGCCATCGAATACTCCGGACCCGCCAGTGAACAACCGGTGACCATCAACGTTATTGACACCCCCGGGCACGCAGATTTCGGAGGGGAAGTTGAGCGCGGTCTGAGCATGGTTGATGGAGTGGTGCTGCTAGTTGATGCCAGCGAAGGTCCTTTGCCACAAACGAGGTTCGTTTTGAGAAAAACTCTGGAAGCCAAACTTCCGCTGATTTTGGTAATCAACAAAACAGACAGATCAGATGCTCGCATTGCCGAGGTGGTCAATGAATCACATGATCTGCTTTTGGGCCTTGCAGGGGATATGGACCAATCTGAGATAGACATCGACTCACTTTTGGAAATCCCAGTTATTTACGCCTCTGGAAGAAGTGGAATTGCATCCGCAACAGAGCCAGCGAATGGCTCTTTGCCAGAGGGGGACAATCTAGAACCTCTATTTGAGGCGATTATGAAAAACATTCCCGCCCCCAGCTATGACGATGAAAAGCCTCTGCAGGCACACGTCACGAATTTAGACGCATCTCCCTTTTTGGGAAGATTGGCGCTGCTAAGAATTAAGTCCGGGGAGCTCAAAAAGGGCCAGCAGGTTGCTTGGATGAAGCGTGATGGCGAAATCAAGCAGGCCAAAATTTCAGAACTTTTGAAGACTAAAGGCTTGGAGAGAAACCCAGCAGATAAGGCATTCGCCGGGGATATTGTGGCGGTAGCCGGTATCGAAGAGATCATGATTGGTGAGACACTGGCCGACCCTGAAAACGCCGAGTCACTACCTGTTATTCGAGTGGATGAGCCGGCAATTTCGATGACCATCGGTATCAATACCTCACCGATGGCAGGTCGCGTAAAGGGCGCGAAGGTGACAGCTCGACTGGTCAAGGAGAGACTGGACAGAGAGCTAATAGGAAATGTTTCAATCCAGGTTTTGCCAACAGAAAGACCAGATGCCTGGGAGGTGAGGGGTCGAGGGGAGTTAGCACTGGCCATTTTGGTTGAGACTATGCGTCGAGAGGGCTATGAGTTGACCGTGGGTAAACCACAGGTGGTAACCAAAAAAGTAGACGGACAACTTCTGGAGCCATTTGAAGAACTAACAATTGATGTCCCCGAAGAGTTTTTGGGATCCATTACCCAGCTAATGGCTGCCAGAAAGGGAAAACTCAACCAAATGACTAACAACGGCTCTGGCTGGGTTCGGATGGAGTTCACCGTTCCCGCCAGGGGGTTGATTGGTTTCAGGACAGAGTTTTTGACCACTACTAAAGGCAGCGGTATTGCCAATGCCCTCAGTGGAGGGTTTCATCCGTGGGCTGGCGAGATACAAACTCGTCCAAGTGGTTCGCTGGTTGCCGATCGGGCCGGATTTGCAACCCCGTTTGCTCTTATGGCGTTGCAGGATCGAGGAAGCTTTTTCATTCCCCCCACCACCGAGGTCTATGCGGGGATGGTAATTGGTGAGAACTCAAGGCCGGATGATATGGAAGTGAATATCACCAAGGAGAAAAAACTCACGAACATGAGAAGCTCAACAGCGGATGAGTTCCAGTCGCTGACCCCTCACAGAAATCTGTCGCTGGAAGAGTGTTTGGAGTTTGCAAGGGAAGATGAGTGCGTTGAGGTTACCCCAGAGGCAATCCGAATTCGCAAGGTTGAACTTAACCCAACTTTGCGAGCAAGAGCACTGAGTGCAAAAAAGCGAGCAAATCAAGATTCGGCATAGGCTTATCGCATGTCAAAACCTGCATTCAA
>CAJXVY010000064.1 GCA_913062665.1 uncultured Micrococcales bacterium | reverse complement strand
GAAAAAGAAGTAAAGGCAAAAAAGACTGAACCTGAGGTGTTGCAAGCAATCGAGGAGGCAACTGAGATTCTCAACGGCGGAAAGCCCCTCAGCGTTTCCGGTTTTGACACAGAACCAATCAAGGAATTGGGACTTCTAACAGCCAAGCCCATGCTTTTTGTTTTCAACGTTGACGAGGGTGTGCTGACAGATGACTCAAAAATGAGTGAATTGAAGTCTTTGGTAGCTCCCGCTGAGGCGGTGTTTTTAGATGCCAAGGTTGAGAGTGAGTTAATTGACCTAAGTGCTGAAGAGGCAAGTGAACTTTTGCAGAGTCTAGGTCAAGAGGAGAGTGGGCTTGACCAACTTGCAAGGATCGGATTCGAGACACTGGGGTTGCAGACCTACCTAACCGCAGGCCCCAAGGAGTCAAGGGCTTGGACAATTCGCAAGGGTTGGAAAGCACCTCAGGCTGCAGGTGTTATTCATACCGATTTTGAAAAAGGTTTTATCAAAGCCGAAGTTGTCAGCTTTGAAGACCTGGATAGCCTCGGCTCTATGGCGGAGGCTAAGGCCAATGGCAAAGTCCGCCTAGAGGGCAAAGACTACGTGATGCAGGATGGAGACGTGGTTGAGTTCAGGTTCAACAACTAATTCGGGAATTATCGAGAGCCAATAAAACTTTTGGTTTAGGTGCGAATAAACCTAGACGAGTCAGTTGACGATCTCTTTGAAAAACATTTCAATGAACTGACAATCGATGAGCTTGTGATCAGCCCAATTAGGGGCGGACAAACTGCTGCTGACCAAGCTTTGAGCGATTTCAAGGTTGCAGGATACGCTCAAAACAGATCCCAGGTTTTACCAGAATCCACACGCGGCGCTAGCGTACTAAGCCCCTACATTCGCCACAACCTATTGCCGCTTGAGCGCGTTTGGAATGCGGTTGGAGGTCCAGCTAAGGACGTTTCGAAGTTTCAGGATGAATTGTTATGGCAGGAATATTCCAGGCACCTTTATGCACGACTAGGCAAAGATTTATTTGAAAACTTTCGCTTTTCGGTTCCTTGGAAATCTGATGGGTACGGTTGGCGCAGAGAGATGCTCTGTGTTGACACGGTGGTCAATGAGTTAGAGACCAAGGGTTGGTTAGTGAATCAAACCAGGATGTGGCTTGCAAGTGAATGGACCGTTTTGAATGGCGAGGGTTGGCTATCGGGTCAAGAAGTTTTCTATCAGCACCTGCTTGATGGCTCTCGTGCTGCCAATCTTGCTGGCTGGCAGTGGACGGTTGGCAGTGGAACTGGAAGACCTTACGGCTACTCCAGGTGGCAGGTAAACAAGCGTGCCCCGGGCTTGTGCTCTAAATGTCCGCTAAACAAAAACTGCCCGATTGAGAATTTTCCTGAGGAGGCGCAGCTTGAAAGGCTGGATAAGCACCCACTTACCGAGCATGACCCAAATCCGAGCTTGACCCACGGACCCAAAGAAGTTGTAACCAGGGAGCAACCGGAGGCAGTTTTTCTAACAATCGAGTCCCTGGGGGATGCTGACCCTGCTTTGCAAGCTCACCCTGACTTGCCGGTAGTTTTTGTCTTCAATAAGCCTGCTTTGGAAAAACTTCGGCTTTCATCGAAGCGGATTGTTTTTTACCTAGAAACATTAAAGGATCTTGCGCAGAGGCGGGATTTGCAAGTCTTTCTTGATGACCCTAAGGAAGTAATTCGAACAAAGAAGTATGCCGTGACCTGGGCACCGGTTCCCAGTTTTCAAAAAATCCAGGCAGATTTCGCGCAGTTGCACCCCTGGCCATGGCTTAGAAAGCCACACTCGGGGAGCATTCGAAGTTTTTCCGCCTGGAGGCAGAAAGTCTAATTCTGAATGAATCGGTTTTCGCCAACCGCGGTGTTTCCCTCTGGAACATCTTTTGTGACAACCGCATTGGCACCGATTTTGACATTATCGCCAATCACGATTGGACCGATCAGTTTCGCCCCAGCACCAATGATTACGTTATTACCAACACTTGGATGACGCTTACCCTCTTTCAGCGACTTACCGCCAAGAGTAACCCCGTGATAGAGCAAAACATCATCGCCAATTTCGGCAGTCTCTCCAATCACAACTCCCATACCGTGATCAATAACAACCCGTTTGCCGATTCTGGCTCCAGGGTGAATCTCGATACCGGTCAACCAGCGGGTGATGTTGGCGAGCATCCTTGAAAACGTTCGAAGTTTTGCCTTGTAGATGACATGCCAGAGCCTGTGCCAGAGAATTGCATGAAAACCATGCGAGGTCAGCACAAGCTCAAGAGCCGACCTGGTCGCGGGATCGCGCTCCATGCCGGCTTTGATGTCATCTCTGAGACTCAAAGGTTCGGGCCACCCTCCTGGCGCAGGTCGTCATACAAAACAGTTGACAGATAACGCTCACCGAAGCTTGGGATAATGACAACAATTCGCTTGCCTGCCATCTCCGGTCGGTGGGCAACCTCATGCGCTGCCCACAGGGCAGCTCCGGAGCTTATTCCTGCGAGGATGCCCTCCTGGTCACTGGCTCTTCTGGCAAACCGAATAGCTTCCTGAGTTGGTGCATCCAGAACCTCGTCGTAGATCTCGGTGTCCAAAATGTCAGGAACGAAGTTAGCTCCGATTCCTTGAATTGGGTGACCCGCGGCTTCACCTCCGCTAAGCAAAGGCGACGCCTCGGGCTCAACGGCAAAGATCTTGATATCAGGATTGTGTTTTCTCAGGGTTTGACCAGCTCCAGTAATGGTTCCACCGGTTCCAATTCCAGCGACCAGAGCATCGACGGTTCCATCGGTGTCATTCCAGATTTCCTCACCGGTTGTGTTTCTGTGAATCTCGGGGTTTGCCTCGTTAGCAAACTGCCTCACCAAAACCGCACCTGACTCACCACCGATCTCCTCTGCTTTAGCTACGGCAGCGCGCATTCCACCCTCTTTGGCGGGGGTAAGAACCAATTCGGCACCATAGGCCTTCAACAGGGTTCTTCGCTCAAGGCTCATCGAGTCTGGCATAACCAACACGACTCGGTAGCCGCGGGCAGCACCGACCATGGCTAGAGCAATACCTGTGTTTCCACTGGTTGCCTCAACAATTGTTCCGCCAGGTTTCAGCTGACCAGATTTTTCGGCGGCATCAACCATCGCGATTCCAATGCGGTCTTTGACAGTTGCCGATGGGTTATAAAACTCTAATTTTGCAAAGACCTCTGCTTTGCTATCTCCCATGATTCGGTTCAGTCTGACCAGTGGGGTATTCCCTACCACCTGGGTGATGTTGTCATAAATCTTCATTTTGTCCTCGGTTTTCTCAAAACCTTTCAAACATAACTTGAGAATCTAACGATAGCTTCCTTGTTACTGATTCTGAATGTGAGTTCTCTTTAGTTTTTCTATCGTCTTTGAGTCCAATCCACTGTCAATCAGCATGTTTTTCAGTCCGCCATGCTCATTCTCTGCAAGCTCTAGAAATGTTTGCATTGCCTCTCTGTCTGCACGTAACAGAGCGCCAGCGCCCATTATTGCTTCCTCGCTGAACATTGGCTGCAGTCTCATAAGGCGGTTCAAAACCTTTGGCATATTCTCTTGAGATTTGCTGAAATCATCCAGAATCTGTTCTTTTTTGGCGTCTAAAACGCTGAGCATTGAAGCGGCGAAGATGCCTGTTCGATCTTTCCCAGCTGCGCAGTGAAAGACAACCGGGCGATTACTCTCGGCAATGGCCTCAAG
>CAJXVY010000063.1 GCA_913062665.1 uncultured Micrococcales bacterium | reverse complement strand
ATGTAATAGACCGTCTCCACACCAAAACGATACCCCGCCTAGCTGTGAATTTGGTCAATTAGGCCATCCGCGAATTCTCTTGCCCACTGTTCAGCCTGCAAGACAGTCTCGATGGTGGTTTCCGATTGCGGTTGATGAGCCTCCACCGATCTCTCAATAATCTCTGTTATTTGCAAAAAGCCAATTTTTCCATCGTGAAATGCCTCAACAGCCTGCTCATTGCTGGCGTTGTAGACAGCGGGGAAAGTTTTCCCCTCCTGGCCAACCTGCCTTGCAAGTCTTATGGCACTAAAAACGCCCTCGTCAAGGGGTTCGAACTGCCATTGATGCGATTTTGAAAAATCAAGAGCGCTAACTGCTTCTGGAGTGCGCTCTGGCCAACTCATTCCGAGAGCAATCGGGAGTTTCATATCTGGTGGAGAGCACTGTGCGATTGTCGAACCGTCCACAAATTCAACCATTGAGTGAACAATTGATTGAGGATGGACAGTTACCGTAATTCGGTCAAATTCAACATCGAAAAGTAGATGAGCCTCGATTAGCTCCAGCCCTTTATTTACAAGTGTGGCTGAATTCGTGGTAACAACCCGACCCATCACCCAGGTTGGATGAGCTAATGCCTGGGCAGGCGTAACTTTTTCCAATTCACTTCGACTGAAGCCTCTAAACGGTCCCCCGCTGGCGGTCAAAATAAGCCGAGAAACCTCCTTTGCATCCCCCGCCCAAAGACACTGGGCAAGAGCAGAGTGCTCGCTATCAACCGGCACAATCTGGTCCGATCTGGCAATTGATTTCACCAGTTCCCCACCGACTATTAATGACTCTTTGTTGGCTAGCGCAAGTGTTTTTCCGCTTTCTAGAGTTGCAAGTGTCGGACCCAGCCCGACCGACCCGGTAATCCCGTTCAAGACAACATCAGCATCAACATCGAGAGCCATCTGTGATGCCTGATCAGCTCCGAAAGCAATCATCGACTCATCCAAGCCAAAGCGGGTTGCCTGCTCAAGTGCTAGGTCTCTGTTAGCTCCTGCAGAGACCCCGACGAGTTCAAATCTCTCCGGGTTGTCCCCAATTACCTCAAGGGCCTGCGTTCCAATTGAACCCGTGGAGCCCAACACAATTACCTTCTTAGCTTGCATTGCTCCAGCTTAGAGCTAGCTGAACATTCGGCGTTTGGAAAAGGATTATTTAGCAGTTTGGACCTACAATTGCTGCATGGAATTAGAGCAACGCAGAATTCTCAGAACAGACATACCAGGACCGGCATCGAAGAGCTTGCACGCTCGACGCCAGCAGGTTGTCTCAGCTGGGGTTGGTGCGTTACTGCCGGTCTATATTGATGGCGCAGACGGCGCAATCATGAGAGATGTTGACGGCAACCAATTTATTGATCTCGGAAGCGGAATTGGGGTTGTCACTATAGGTCACACCAACCAACAGGTAGTTGACGCTGTCTCTAATCAAGCCAATCACTACACCCACACGCTGTTTACAGTTACCCCGTACGAGCCTTATGTTCGGGCCGCAGAGCTTTTGACTTCGAATATGAAAGGCGATTTCCCGAAGAAGGCTGCTTTTTTCGTAACAGGTGCCGAGGCGTTAGAAAACGTTGTCAAAATTGCAAGAAGAGCAACCGGTAGAAATGAAATTGCTGTTTTCGATCACGCTTATCACGGTCGAACAAACCTAACTATGGCAATGAACTTCAAGCGGCATCCATACGGAACCAACTATGGACCACTTGCCTCTTCGGTCACGCATGCTCCCATGTCATACCCACTGAGAGATCCAGAGGGTATGACCGGCGAGCAGGCAGCAATGAGAGCAATCAACTATCTTGAAAAAAGAGTGGGTGCAGACCAGCTTGCCTGCCTCGTGATTGAACCTATTCAGGGCGAGGGCGGTTTCATAATTCCAGCCCCCGGTTTCTTGGCCACCTTAGGCAAATGGGCTAAAGACAATGGCATCATCATGGTTGCAGATGAGGTTCAATCAGGCATGGCAAGAACCGGTAAATGGTTCGCCTACGAGTATGAAGAGGGCTTCCAGCCGGATCTGGTTACAGTTGCCAAGGGCATTGCCGGTGGCATGCCTGTAAGTGCAGTGGTGGGAAGGGCTGACATCATGGACATGAGCCATCCTGGAGGTCTCGGTGGAACATTTGGTGGTTCACCAACTGCTGTAGCGGCCGCCGTTGCTGTGATGGAGCAATTCGAGAACGGCCCTTGGCTGAATAGAGCCTTGGAAATTGGCGAGATCATGCAGGAAAAACTGGATGAGATGGTCGCCAAATATCCATTCCTGGCAGAGCGCCGAGGAAAAGGTGCCATGCAGTCGTTAGAGGTTGTGCAGCCCGAAACACTTAATCCGGATGCTCCAATGACAGAGGAAATCTTGAAGGCTTGTTACGAGCGGGGGGTAATTCCTCTGAGTGCTGGTACCTATGGCAATGTCATAAGAATGCTTCCGCCTCTTGCAATCTCAAACGCGCTACTAATGGAAGCAATGGATGTTCTCGACTCAGCTTGTAGTGACATAGCCGCGAGCCGAGGAATGCTCTCTGTTTCAAGTAACTAATTGGTGCTATCTTTAGCTCGGTTAATCACATTTTGAAAGTAGGCACCGAGTGCGCATTGGTATCCCAACAGAGGTCAAAGATAGCGAAGCCAGAGTCGCAATCACACCACCCGGAGTAAAAGCACTAGTCGACCACGGACATCAAGTTTTTGTTCAGGCAGGTGCAGGCATTCTCTCTGGAATCAAAGACGACGAATATGTTGCTGTTGGCGCAGAGATGCTTCCAGATGCACAGACCACCTGGTCATCAGCTGAGATGGTTCTTAAAGTGAAGGAGCCGGTAGAAAGCGAATACGGCTACCTGAGACCGGACCTTATACTTTTCACTTTCCTTCACCTTGCTGCTGAAAAGGAACTGACTCAGGCACTGATTGATGCAGGAACAATTTCAATAGCCTACGAAACCGTGCAGGTTGGAAGGCAGTTGCCACTTCTAGCTCCGATGAGCGAGGTTGCCGGCAGGCTAGCTCCACAAATGGGAGCCTCGACTCTTCAAAAAAACAATGGAGGATTGGGTGTGCTGATGGGAGGCGTTCCGGGCACACGATCAGCCAAAGTAGTTGTTTTGGGAGGAGGGGTCAGTGGCACAAGTGCCATTGAGATCTCTTTGGGAATGGGGGCCCAGGTCACCGTCTTGGACACATCGTTGCCCCGCCTGCGAGAACTTGACGCTCATTACGGCGGCAGACTGAACACCATTTTTTCTAACTCGCTGGAAGTCGAAAAGGCTGTCACCGATGCTGACCTTGTAATTGGGGCTGTACTAATCCCCGGTGCCAAGGCTCCCAAGCTTGTAACAAACGAGATGGTAAAGAACATGCGCGAGGGAAGCGTTCTGGTCGACATCGCGATTGACCAGGGAGGCTGCTTCGAAGATTCCAGACCCACGACCCACCATGAACCGACCTTCCGAGTTCACGGGAGCGTCTTTTACTGTGTAACAAATATGCCGGGAGCTGTTCCCCACACCTCAACTTTTGCACTAACAAACGCAACTATGCCGTATGTGGTGAAACTTGCGAACTTGGGCTGGAAAGAGGCAATCAAATCGGACGAGTCACTGCGTCTTGGCCTGAACACGCACTCTGGAGAGGTCTATAACCTTGGAGTCGCCGAAGCCCACGGTCTTAGCCTGGCTGATTCTGGAAATTTGTGATTGCCCCAGAG
>CAJXVY010000062.1 GCA_913062665.1 uncultured Micrococcales bacterium | reverse complement strand
TCTTTGGCAACTTTTCGAAGAGGTGTCGTAGATGCGTGGTCTAGGAAAACTTTCATGTCTTCAACTCTAAAACAGCAAAGATGCCAGCCGGGCTCTTGCCTTCAAAACAAAGGGGTCGCTATTTCCAATCAGCTCAAAAAGCTCTAGCAGGTGCGCTCTCAACTTGTCTCTATCCTCATCCGTTGCCTGAGGAAATTTGTCAAGCAGGTTGTCCAGCGCCTTTTGGGCATCTCCGTGAACCAACAGCGCATCCGATTTCTTTCGTAACTGATCTGGGTCGTCGCTTTCAATTTGCAACGCCTCGTTCAAATCCACATCACCCATTCGCTTCATTAGCTCAATCTGCCGCTTCATGGAGATTAGCTGTTCGTCGTTTGGCTCTTGAGTGAGCGCCTTATCAAGTTCCTGCTCGGCTAGTTCAATCTGCCCTTGGGATATAAGGCTTGCGATAAGCCCAGCTAGATCTGGTTTCTGCTCCTCGCCCAGATTGACAGACCCCGAAATCCCGTTCTGAACCGCTGCTTGCAAAAGCTGATTAATCACACCAGAAATTTGCTGCTCGGGCTGATCTCCTTGGAACAGAGGAGCAGGTTGACCACCAAGCAGAGCCATAACGGTTGGAGTTTTTTCAACGCGGAAGGCTTGGGCCAGTTGAGGTTGGCTTTGGATATCAATCTCGATACCCAGCAGTCTTCCCGCGGCCTCGTCAATAAAAACCTTCAGCTTCTGCTGAATTTGAGCCGCGTCTTGGTCGGAGCCAAACACCACCAGGATGGGAACCTGATTTGAAAGCTCTATGTACTCTCGAAGCTTGCTTTCATCCGCAACAGCGAAGGGAGGGTAGGTCTTATCCCCTTTGCCAAGGCCAGATAGGTCCTGGCCACCATAGAGATTACTCATCGCCTTCCAATCTGGTTACACTCAGCAAAACCTGTGACGCACCCAAAATCCTAACTCTTCGCTCAGATTCAGCGGCGGGGATGTGCGCTAGCAGCATAGTTCCATATCTGGTTTCAACACCTGTCGCACTTGCCTCGCTTCCCAATAACACCTGCTCTGGACCTGGATCCACAGCAATTGCTTCGGCGACATCTGTAGGTGAAATTCTTGTCTGGTCAATCATGAAAAATGCAACCAAGGCACCGGCATCAGTTGTTGCCAATTGGATGATGTTTTCATCCCCAAGTGAATGACCGGTTTCAACGTTTGCGTTTTCAAGTGAGTTGCGCAGGGCCAAAAGGTTGTCGCTGGCCTGAGCAATGTATTGATTGTTTGGATCAATGATTTCAACCGCGACGGCATCTAGTCCGTAATCAATAAGGTTTCCAATTGCCGGAACCAACCCGCTGACTCTGAAATTCAAAAATCCACTGTCGGGAACAATCGGCACCGACCCAGTCTCCAGTGCGGGGACCTCAGGAAACTCAATATTGGGCAGAAGTTCGATGTTGTACCACAGTTGGTAATTCTCTCTTACCGATTCTTGTCTTATAAACAAAGCCTGCAAAGGCGATTCGGCACTTCCCTCGCCAACAACCATCATTGCGACCCTTGGCCAGCTTTCAGTCTTTGTTGGAAGTGCAAGCTGCAGCTGGTTGCTGATCGGTTTCGGAGGCTGGATTTCCTCTGATCTATTCATGAGCGTGTAAAACGAGCTACGGAAGGTCAAGCTGGGGCCCGCCAAACGGCTGTCCAACACCTCCCGATTGGCAGCCTGGTCACCATCGCCAGTTGCGGTGGTTATTTCATTCAAAATCTTTTCAAATTGCTGCTGATTCAAACTCGGAACGGCCACCTGTTCTGGTGGTGAGGGGGTCAGGGCGGGATCTGGATAAACGGGGGCGCAGCCTGCCAACAGGATAGAACTCAACCCAATTGATACAAACTTTGCTCTACGACCTTTTTTCTTCGGTGCAGGATTGAGAAAACTGCTGCGGGTAGCCTTTTTTACAGATGGCGGTTTGGGCAATCGAGGGCCCGATCTGCGAGGTTTGAAGTTTTGGTTTCGGATTGCAGAAATCAGCAAGAAAAGACTTGCCAGATATCCGACCGTACTGGCAAGGAAGTAAGGGGCGCTCTGAATTGGTGGTGGCTCCACCTGCCAGGTCATTCTGAGAGTTGCAGGAACCGGATTCACCCCATCTGAAGCAATCACGTAGGCAATTCCAGGCTTATAGGTCAGGGTTTGCTCAAGTAGCTCAGCACCTTCCTGTTCAGAAATAAAAACATCGAAGCCTGTGATGCTGTTAGGTGGGTTGTCGCCTGTGAAATTTCTCCGATACAGGTTTGAAATGCCCTGATTCTGGTTCACAAGCAGAGAAGGCAGAACCCAATCGGTCCCCTCTAGCCATGCCCGAAGATCACTCTCTCGACCGCTGATGAGCTTGGTTTTTTCTTCACCGATGATTCTTATATCAACGCTATCCGCGTAGGCTCCTATTAGCTCTGGCTCGATAAGCGCATATTTCGAACTTGAATCGAAACTTATGGAGTGCTGCACCTCTGTTTGGGGTGCCCAAATGGTCTGCATAGCTACTCCATAGAGCAAACTTGCAGTCGAAATCAGAAATACCAGCGCAGCAGCTAGAAATCTCATTTGGCACCATTCCCGCTAGACTTTGGCTAGCTCGAAGCATTTTACTAACCAGGAGTCAAAACTTGTCGCAGGCGAATAACAGATTTGATTCAAGCGTACGCGGTTATGACCGCGACCAGGTGGATAGAGAGCTAAAAAGACTTAACGCTGAGATTGTCAGGTTGTCTTCGCTAAATCAAGAAATCTCAGCTGAGCTAAAACAGCTAAGGCAAGATTACGATGATGCTTCGGTCAGGCTTTCCTCCATGCAGCAACCCGACTACACCTCCCTTGGAGCGCAAGCGAATCGAATTCTCTCTGACGCTGAACAAATTGCAACAAACCTGGTTAGCGAGCAAAGCTCCGAATTAGAAGCCGCGAGAGAGGCATTTGAAGTTGAGATTGCAGCACGCAGAGAGCAGCTAGAGGCGGAGTATAAGAAAACGATTGCTGATGCCGAAAAACGTGCGAAGGCCTGGTCGAAATCAGCGCAGACCGAGGCGCAAGAGCTTCTGGACACTGCCAAAGAGCAGGCCGAGACAATCCTGAGGGAGGCCGAAAAAGAGGCTGGCAGACTCCGCGGACAGGTGGCTACAGAAGTAGCGGGAATGCGCGTAAGGGCAAACCGCGAGATTGCATTGAGAAAAGCTGAATTAGAGCAGGAGCTTGCGAATCTGAAGCTAAGCGAGTTTGAAAAACTCGATCCGGCATCTGTTGAAGAAATACTTGGCAAAAAGAAGCTAGCTGAGCTGGAAAAGAGAATCGCCGATCAGGAGAAAGCCGCTGAGGCGAACTTCAAGCAAAAAGCCGACGAGGCTCTGCATGAGGCTCAGGAGTTTGTGAATTCAGCTCAAGAGAATGTAAACGATTTGCTTGCAACCAAGCGACGACTCAGTTTTGAAATTGAAACTCTGGAGATGGCAGCTGTTACTGAGAACCAAAAACAGGTCGAGCTGGCGAGGGAAAAAGCAGAGGCAATCGTTCACAGAGCCGAGCTTGAAGCCGCTGAAATCCAAGCCCGAGCAAATGAGAAATTTAGGGAAGCCGAACAAGAACAATCCGCAAAACTACGCAAATTGCGGCAGCAGAGCGATAGCATCGAACAATATATTCATAGCCTCAAACAGAAATTGTCCGAGATTGGTGAAATAACAAGGGAAGAGATCGATGCAGATTAGCAACCTCAGACTTGGCA
>CAJXVY010000061.1 GCA_913062665.1 uncultured Micrococcales bacterium | reverse complement strand
GCAAGAGCGGTGACCACCACCGTTTTGCTCAGTGCAATTGCTACTTTCTCCCTGGGTGGAGTAATGAGCTACACCCTGGCCGACGGACTGTATGAGTCACGTGTTGAGACAGCACTAGAGGACACCTCCAGTGCTGTGAATACGGTCAACAGGACTCTTGCCGGGGCGGCAGTCAGCGATGAGACGACATTGCAGACACTTTTGAATTCACTTGTGCCAACCTTGGAAGAGGCTAGCTCCAGAAAAGTCGCGCTTCTTCGTTCACCCGGTCAACCTCAATTGCAGTTGTTGCAATCGCCGGTGAGTTCCGATCTGGACTTCCAGCTAATTCCTGATGACCTCAGAGAGGCTGTTCGGGCGAGCGGCAATCAATTGAGTTATAAGCCAATTGAACTTATCGAGAGCGACTCTGCTGTCCCGGGACTAATTGTTGGTGCACCGGTTGATGTGCCACTTGCCGGTCAATTTGAGCTTTATTTGGTTTTCGACCTACAGGACTCCCAGTTGACATTGAACTATGTCCAGCAAGTGGTGGGAATCGGCGGGGCAATCCTGTTGGTAATCATTGGTTTTGTGTCCTATTTCGTGACTCGTAGGCTGGTGAAGCCTGTATTGAGAGCTGCTGAAGTTAGCGAAGAGTTTGCCAAGGGGGACTTGAACCGAAGAGTGAGCGAGAAAGGCGAGGATGCTGTCAGCACTCTCGCCAGATCTCTAAACCGAATGGCAAGAAACTTGCAACAACAAATTGACCAGTTGGATCAACTTTCTAAAATGCAACAACGTTTTGTCAGTGACGTGAGCCACGAGTTGAGAACTCCCATGACAACAATCAAGCTCGCCGGAGAGGTTATTTTCGCAAGAAGGGAAGATCTTGACCCATCTCTGAGACGCTCAGCGGAGCTTCTGCACGATCAGATTTCAAGGTTTGAGCAATTGCTTGCTGACCTTTTGGAGATTTCAAGATATGACGCCAATGCGGTAACACCAGATATTGAAAAATCTGACCTCAACGGAGTTGTTGGAAGAGCCATAGCGTCAATCGAGCCTCTTGCCCAAAGCAAACAGGCGGATGTCCGAATCGATATCCCGCATGGGCCGGTTGAGGTTGAGTTGGACCCCAAACGCATCGAGCGGCTTTTGAGAAATCTTTTGGCAAATGCGGTTGAACATGGACAGGGCAAACCCGTATCAGTTTCCGTTGCAAGCGACGGACACGCATCGGCTGTGACCGTATCAGACAACGGTGATGGCATGAATCAAGAGCAGTTGGATCGAGTGTTCGACAGATTCTGGCGAGCCGACCCAGCTAGACAAAGGAGTGTTGGCGGCACCGGTCTCGGTCTGGCGATTGCAATGGAGGATGCACACTTGCACAA
Source organism: uncultured Micrococcales bacterium (assembly GCA_913062665.1). The sequence continues at coordinate 2,411 of CAJXVY010000061.1, read as the reverse complement.
CGGATGGTTAGAGGTCTGGTCCGAAAAGGGAGTCGGCACCACCTTCAGGCTGACATTGCCGGTGAAATCAGGTTATCGACTCACGGATTCGCCTCTTCCCTTGCAGCCCAGTCAGGAGTTGACATGAAAAAACTCGCGCTAGTAATGGTTCTGCTGCTGACAGGGTGTGCTCAATTGCCAAATTCCGGACCAGTCACCAGCGGTCCGGTTGTTGAAGTGGGCGCTGGGGAGGATTTTGCTTTCTATACCCCTTCAGGACCAGATTTGGATGCCAATCAACAAGAAATTGTCTCTGGATTTATCAACGCCCACATCGGCCCTCAAAATGACTATGCGATTGCCAGAGAGTTTCTAACCGAAGACTTCGCAGCAACCTGGAATCCCCAGCAAGAGGTACTGATTCGCTCCTCTAGTCCAACCTACGAACAACTCAGCGCCAGTCGTCAGTTAGTCACGGTCAGAACAATTTCAACAGTTGATGAGTTCGGGCAATATCGACCTCTTGAGGAGATAGAGCAGCGTTCCCTGTTTTTCAATTTGATTCAAGAAGATGGTCAGTGGCGTATTGATTCGGCACCAAATCTTACAGTCGTTAGCTCGCCGGTTTTCGCGGTGGTATACCAAAGCTACCCGATTTATTTCTTCGATCGAGGCTATCGATATCTAGTCCCAGATGTTCGCTGGTTCCCCGTTAGGAGCTCCAGCCCAACCAGAATGATAAGAGCTTTGCTTGAAGGACCATCAGACTGGCTGTCGGATGCGGTTAGGTCTGCAATACCAGAGCAGACATCCCTCACTATCGACTCTGTTCCAATCAACAACGCAATAGCTGAAGTTGATCTTTCCTCGCAGGCGCTTAATGCCGATGCATCAATGCGATCTCTAATGAAAGCTCAAATCGATAGAACCCTCACCGCTCTTCCCACAGTGAGTTCGGTGGAAATCCTGATTGATAGAAACCCGCAGGAAATAGATTCGATTACTCCGGTGCAGATTTCCCGCGCTCCAGGTACACCCTTGATGCTGAGTGAAACCAGTGTGTATCGGGTAAACGGCTCGACTGCTATTCCAGTTGCGGGCTCAAGTACTCACGTTATCCGCTTGCAACCATCGTCGATTGCTCTCTCCGAATCCGATCAGTCCCTGGCTTTGGCAAACGACCAGGGTCTTTACCTCGCAAGTTTGAATTCCAGCGACAATCAATTGATTGATCCGAGGGATAACATCATCAACCCACATTTTGATGCTGACGGATATCTTTGGTCAGTGGCAGCTGAGGGTGGGGTAAACGTGTATAAAAATGGCCAGCTATCAACTTTGGTTGAAGCGGGAAGCCAAACACGGATTGATTTTGCTCTCTCTCCAGAGGGAGCAAGATTGGCAGAAATCGTGCTCGAAGATGATGCCACAAGACTTCAGGTTAGAGCAGTTGTTCGAGATAGTGATGGTCAACCAAGGGCTTTGACCGAGCCAATTTCTGTTCGATCCGCAAGGCCTCAGCTGGTTTCCTGGTTAGGCGAAAACCAGTTGGCACTTGTCGAGAGATCAGTGACCGATTCCACAATTCTGTCAGTTGGCTCTCTGCTTGGAGAGACGGAGGATGCAATCAGTCCCCCGGTTCTTATAGATGACATGACCACCGTTGCTAGCTCAGTATATGTTTTAAGTCCGCTAGGAGAGGTTTGGTCAAGATTTGGCAACTCTTGGAGGGTATTGGTCACAGACGGCAGAAGTCTGAATACGGCTCGGTAGTTTCCACAGTTTTCAAATGCGTCTGCAGTTGAGGTTTATTCAAGAAAGTATTGAAAGATGTTTTCTGCGATCTTTCCTGTTTTTTGTCTTGGCTGCGAAAAGTTTAACGAGTTCATCTGTTTTGAATGCGCAAAGGCCGCCAGAATAAACCCCGAGCAAAAGCGGGAGGGGTTTAGTTTTCACTCAAGCTTTCGCTATGAGGGATTGATAGCTGAGGCACTTCACAGAGCCAAGCAGCAAAACCAATTTGGCTACCTAAAAGTTATGGCTGACTTGGTTAGGCATTCTCCACCATTGGATGAGAATCCTTGTTTGGTCCCACCCTCAGCGAATAAAGCATTTAGAAAAAGAGGGTTCAATCCGAGTTTTGAACTTGCGAAGTTAGCTGGTTTCAATATGAGCAAAGAAATCATCAGGATCAGGCAAACCGATTACCAGCAGGGGCTTGATTCGTCTTCGCGACAAAGCAATATTGAGAACGCTTTCAAGGTCAAAAAAAGAGGCAACTTCTTTTTGTTTGATGACGTTGTAACAACTGGTGCAACAATTCGAGAGATGCGCAGAGCGGTGGAGGATGCTGGAGGAGAGGTTGCTGGCATATTTGCTCTTTGCTCAACCAGCCCAAAAGGTGCAAACTAGTCACTACAGAAGCAACTGAT
>CAJXVY010000060.1 GCA_913062665.1 uncultured Micrococcales bacterium | reverse complement strand
GGGAAGAGATCGATGCAGATTAGCAACCTCAGACTTGGCAACGCCTTTAGTTTGGGGCTGCTCGGTGGTCTGGGGGTCTTACTAGCACTTCTAATTGGAGGAGCATTTGCCACTACCGCGACCGTAATCACCTACATAGCTGCCTCGCTATTCATCGCTTTGGGACTCGACCCGATGATCAATTGGATTGATAAGCGTGGTCTGCCGAGATGGGCATCCGTTGCGGTGGTAGCGGTTGGTTTCGTTGGATTGCTCACGCTGTTGCTAATAAACATCATCCCAACTGTGATTCGGGAAGCAAATAATTTGGTTTTGGCAGCACCCGCAATTGTCGATGGATTGATTGATCTAGATGTAATCAACGAGTTCGACAGACAAGTGGGTGGGGTAATCTCTGCATCCCTCACCCAGGTTGCGGATTACCTATCGGACACCGCCAATTGGGCGGAGTTACTCGGTGGTGTGCTGCAGGTCGGGCTGGGCATTATCAATGGTGTCTTTGGATTCATAATCGTCGTTATTTTGACCCTGTATCTGATGGCCTCACTTCAGCAGCTGAAGGAATTCAGCTACAAGATGGTTCCAGCCTCAAGGCGCGAGAGATTCTCAGAGATTACCGAACAGGTAGTTGGAAGCGTCGGTAAGTGGGTGAGCGCCCAGGTCACAGTTGCTTTTATTCACGCCCTGGCAGCCTTCATATTTCTTTCGATAATTGGCGCTCCGTTCGCTCTTTTGTTGGCAAGTGTTAGTTTTGTGCTCGCACTAATCCCATTGGTTGGACCTATCACCGCAGCTGCTTTGGTGACCCTAGTGTCACTTACAGACTCAACAGCCACCGCGCTCACCTTAGTTATCTACTATTTGGTCTATCTCCAACTTGAGGCTTATCTGATTTCGCCAAGAATTATGAAGCGTGCGGTAAGTGTTCCAGCTCCAATAGTTGTGATCGCCGCCCTACTCGGTGGGACACTACTTGGTGTTCTGGGAGCGTTAGTTGCAATTCCAGTGGCTGCCAGCGTGATAATCATCCTCCGGGAGGTCTGGATTCCCCGGCAACAGATGCGCTAGAACCACTCTGTGGGCAGAGGTGATTTGCCCGGCATAATCAGTGCAACAATTCGATTCAAAACCTCTCTGGTGAAATTCTCCCCAACCCAGAGGTGCTTCGCATCCTTAACGACCTGGATATCAACCCCCTCGATCACCGAGAATTTCTCCCTAGCTGGGGCTTCAGTCAGAAAATCATCGAACTCAGGTATCAGCGCTACCAAAGGAGCTGAAACCTGGTTCCACTGAAGAAGCTCCTCGGTGCTGGTTCTGTGAAGCGGAGGTGAGAGTAAAACTGCTCCTGCTAGCGGATATTTCGGCCCGTATTTCAACACTAGCTCGGTCCCAAAAGACCATCCCACCAACCAAACTCTCTCAAACTGAGGACTTAGAAACTCAAATGCTGCCTGCAGGTCAAACTGTTCTGCGTTACCGCCATCAAACTGGCCGGTTGATTTGCCGTTAGGTGACTCTGTGCCACGAGTGTTGAACCTAAAAACACTTATTCCCGTCATCGCTGGCAAACGGTTCGCGGCCTTTCGCAGAATGTGAGAGTCCATAAATCCGCCGTGGGTGGGAAGTGGGTGCAAAAACAGAATCACGTCCCCGCTTGGATTCTCTGCTCGGGCAAGTTCGCCAACCAGACTCTCTCCGTCGATGGTTTTCAAAATTACGTCTTCACGAATGCTTGGAAGCTCGGTATTAGATCGAATTTCTATCAATCCAACCTCCCCTGAAACATCTTCCAGCAGTGATTGTGGAAGTGCCTTCTGGTTTCAATTCCTCTGTGAACATCCCAGGCAACCATGTGATTCGTGCCAGGCTCAATTTCCAGTGAGCAGTTTGGGCATATCCAAAATTTCCCGGGGTCATCAGTTTTACCAGCCGTACCTCGGACCTCATATTCAATTCCGCGTTTGAACTCTCGGCGGGGTGCACTAATTTTCAAAAGCTCATAATCAAGCTCGCGATATTCCTGCTTCGGCGCATTTCTGCGACGTTTACCTCTTGCCATTAGTACCAATTGTGAATGTCTGAGTGCGCAAGTGCCGCACACGGGGAACCATACCTTCGGTCGATGTAGTTTATTCCCCAATTTATCTGCGTTTCGGGGTTGGTTCGCCAGTCACTTCCGGCAGATGCCATTTTTTCAGCAGGCAAGGATTGTGGGATACCGTATGCCCCCGAAGATGAATTAAGGGCAGTGGTTCTCCAGTTGCTCTCTCGCTCCCAGAGCTTTACAAGGCAAGAGAACTGGTTGTATTCCCAATCGTATTCCCTGACTTTTGAGAGGGCGTAACCTTTCACCGAGTCAGCTTCAGGAACTGGCGCGGTGGCAACTAGGACCCCAGTTGCATCAGAGCCAGAAAGGATCCCGTAGTTTCCTCTATCAAGTTCAAAATCAAAATTTTCAACCGACAACACCTGCGAGGGACTATCGGGGGTTGAATTGTTGGCGCTAGAGAGCTGGTCAATTGAAGGAGAAACAGCAGATACGGTCAGCAATCCGAGTGCGAGAGAAAAACCAATACCAAGCCTGAGCCCGGGATTGGATCTTGTTCTAGCGTGCTTGCCCATCAGACCTCCAAAGGTTCAACTCTACATTGAGAGTCGCAAAGAAAAAAGCCTATGAACGAGAGGCAATTAGTGCCAGGGCAATCTTGTTCAGTGATTTCTCTGCCTCACTAGCAAGATAGCCCATTCGTACCATGGGTATGAATCCAGGTCTCAGAAGTTTCGTATCAAGCTGATCTCCGCCAAAAAACTCAAGTTCTGCCATCAAAAGCAATGAGTCAACGGTTTTGACGTCAAAGCCTTTTTCGAAAACGCCAACCAGCGGGAATCTGCCACCCGCCTTCATTGCCAATAGCTCGGCTAGGTGTTCCTTTGCCTCTTCGATATCTTCATCAGACATATCAACACCCTCTGAAACTTGAAGGTAATCGACGATGGCGTCGATTACTCGATCGGTAGTTTCAATATCAAGGCCGTTTTCAACCAAGTCAAGTTTGCTATCGGTCAGATTTTCAAGCTTTGGAGATTCAGTTAGCAGCAGAGCAACTTGTTGCGGATCGTATCCCAGATCTCTGTTTATCGCTCTTGGAATTTTTATATCCAACTCTTCTCCTATAGGAACACCAGGGTAAATAAATATCCCACAAATGCTGCCGGCAGCATTGAGTCTAATCTGTCCATGACTCCTCCGTGACCAGGAAGGATATCCCCCATATCCTTAATGCCCAAATCTCGTTTTATGAGACTTTCAGCTAAATCTCCCAAAACAGCTGCCAGCAGAATTGCCAGGCTGAAAATGACAGCGAGGTTCAATTCAACCCCAATCAGTAATACGGCACTTCCAATGCCAACTAGCAAAGCACCGATAACACTTGCAATAAAGCCTTCCCATGTCTTTTTAGGACTAACCCCGGGTGCAAACTTTGTTTTTCCAAAAAACCGGCCAATTAGGTATCCAAAGGTATCTATCGCAACAACGGTCAATACAACCGAGAACAAGATATTCGTTCCGTTGGATGAAGTTATGGTCAAAACTGCAAATGAGAGGCTCAGTGGGACATAAAACATCACGAATACGCCAGCACTGAGGTTTCTGAGAAGTTCTCGGGTGGTTCCCTGTCTCTCAAACTGGTGATAGATAACAGTCACCAGAGATAGAACAACAATTACTCCAACCAAGCTCAACCACTGGCCGCGAGCTCCCTCAACAAAACTGAAGCCAATCACCGGAAGTGTGAGATAAGCTGCAGCCCATCGATTTACCGTCCAACCGCCGTGTCTGAGTGCGGTAGAAAGCTCCCAGGTGCCCGCCATTGCAGCAATTGCAGCCAAAAAAGCAAAAAGAATCGGATCCAAAAGACTACCCAGAAAGGCTCCTCCGAGGCCGACCCCAACTAAAACCCTGGGCAGCAGGGTTTTAGACTTTGCAGCTGTGTCCATTTAGACCTCGAGTAATTCAGCCTCTTTGTTTTTCAGAGCATC
>CAJXVY010000059.1 GCA_913062665.1 uncultured Micrococcales bacterium | reverse complement strand
ATCCACTTCTTCATCTTCGATGACATTTTGAATTACTCCAATTCACTTCGATTGATGCATGTTTTGCATCTCATCTAATTAGAACCAATGCTACGCCTGTTCATTCCAGAGTTCACCTTTGAGTTGGCTGATAGAAAAAGGTTTTCAATTACTGGCCCCCTAATAGCCTTTCGGCAGTCAGGTCGTCAATGAACAGGTCGGTGATGTAGCCACCGGCAATCGCGCCTTTGAGCGCCTCAATTTTGGCAATTCCGGATGCAACGCACACCCGTTTGGGAGTCTTTTTCAACTGATCAAGTCCCGGTCCGCTGCTGCGGTTATTCAAACCAATGTCCTGCCAAGAGCCATCGCTTCTAAAAAACACGGTGGCAATATCGCCAACCACTTGCTCAGCGTTCAAATCATCAAGATCAGCCTTACCCAGGTAGCCAGCTTGATAAACCTGCGATGGAACCTCAGAGTCAATTCGCCCAAGACCGAAAATAGCCAGGTCAATTCTTGATTGGATGTCGAGAATACGCTTGGTGCTTCGCTCCCTCCACATGACCTGCTTGGCAGCGGGATCGTCAAAGAAAGCTGGGACGGGGAAGTGGACAACATTTGCCCCAAGGCTTTGACCAAACTGATTCAGTATTTCTCCGGAGTAGCTAATGCCTGTGCTGTGGTCGTTGCCGGCACCGTTTAGCTGAACCACGGTTGAGTTGGCTACTCGGTAGTTATGCATGTGCCTACTAACAGAACTAATTGTTGATCCCCATGCAAGTCCAATTGTGATACCAGGCCTGAAAAAATTCCCAAGTTTCTTGGCAGTTTCGGCACCGACTATCTCTAGGCGTTCGTCGGCGGTGGAGTTTTCGTAAACCTCAATGACGTTTGCGGAGATTGAATATTTGGACTTGATTTGTTTCGAAAGGTTATTGCTGCGATCACTTGGTCGATTTATTCGGAACTCGACAATCCCTCTGTTTCTGGCGGTTTCAAGGAGTCTTGAAACGCTTGATCGCGAGAGGTTGAGTTTTTTGCCAATGTCTTCCATTTTCCACTCCTGCAGGTAATAAAGTTCGGCAGCGGTGGTTGCAAGGTCGTTTTTTGACCTTCCCTCGAGCTCATCTGGCATGTTTTCGATTATTGCACATATGTGCAATCATCATGTCGACACTTTTCTTTGCCTTGTTTGAAATTTAGTTTTGAGCCTGGAGGTAGTGAAGTGATTGGTTCAAGAGAAGAGCGACTCGGTCGGCTGAGGAGCAACCCTGACATGAGGGTGCTGATTGTCGGTGGTGGGATTAATGGAATCTCTACCCTCCGAGAGCTTGCCTTGCAAGGTGTTGATGTAACACTGATTGAGAAAAAGGACTTCACCTCCGGTGCTTCGGCTGCCTCTTCGCACATGGTTCACGGCGGAGTTAGATATTTAGAAAATGGCGAGTTCAGACTTGTCAAAGAATCACTTCAAGAGCGAAACAGGCTTCTAAAAAACGCTCCGCACTTGGTGAAACCTCTTCTAACCACCATTCCAATATTCAGCATCTTTAGCGGCATCTTGAGCGCACCACTAAGATTTTTGACTCACGCTCCAGGAAAACCAAAAGAGCGCGGGGCTTTTCTGATCAAGATTGGCTTGACTTTGTATGACACCTTTGGTCGTGCGGGTAAGTCAATGCCCAAGCATCAGTTCTGGGGCAAAAAGAAGTCGTTGAAGAATTTCCCGGATATGAACCAAGACGTGAAATTCACAGCCAGTTACTTCGATGCCAGCATGGAAAGTCCAGAGAGATTGGCAATAGAGGTTTTGAGCGATGCAGTAAGTCATTCGAATGCAAATGCAGTGAACTACGTTTCACTGGTTGGAAAATCTGCAGGTGGAGTTTTGCTGAAAGACGAGCTTTCTGGGGAAGAGTTTGAATTCAAAGCGGATCTCGTGATCAACGCAACTGGACCCTGGACCGATAAGACCAATGCAGTTTTGGGGGAAAGTACGAAGTACATGGGCGGAACCAAGGGAAGCCACATTGTTGTCGACAACCCCAAGCTGCTGAAAGCCTGCGATGGTCGAGAGATATTTTTTGAAAACAGTGATGGGCGCATTGTTTTGATGTATCCGCTACTGGGACGAGTTCTCATTGGAACCACTGACATCAAGGTCGATATGGGTGAGGAGGTTTATTGCACTGAGGAAGAGATTGATTACTTCATAGACCTTGTGAAGCTTGTCTATCCATCGATTGAGGTAAACAGAGAACAGATTGTCTATAAGTACTCAGGTGTGAGACCCCTTCCTGCAGCTGATGACCTAGCACCAGGATTTGTTTCGAGAGATTATCGAATTGAGCTGACCAAACCGATGAGCAGCGAGTTTGGACTATTGAGCCTGGTGGGGGGAAAGTGGACAACCTTCAGAGCTTTGGGGGAACATCTTGCGGATGAGGCAATGAAGCTAACCGGTGATCAAAGAAAACAAACCACGACTGACATGCCGATTGGTGGGGGATTGCACTTTCCAAAAACCGATTCAGAAGTTGTCAGCTGGCTCAAGGCCAATTCATCTGGAGTCTCAAACGACCGAGCCAAGCAACTGCTCGAGCGCTACGGAACGAAAGCAGCTGAGCTGATTGGGCGCATTGCTGAAAGTGGTGAGAGTTTGATTTCCGCAGATTACTCAGATGTTGAGCTGGGGTACCTTGTTGAAACAGAGGGTGTCTCACAACTTGCAGACCTTATCTATAGAAGGACCAACATTGGATTTGTCGGTGGCTTTGACAACGAGCAGCTAAAGCAAATCGCAGAATTAGCAGCTAAGACCTTGGGTTGGAAGAAGTCTGAAACCAGGGCGCAGATTGAATCAATCGAGTTAAATAAGGTTTTGGTCTAAGCCCAATCCAAAGTTCTTCGAACTGCTTTGTTCCAGTTGTTGAGCAAAGCTTCACGCTTTGATTCCTCCATGGCTGGCTCCCATCTGCCCCCTTCACGCCAGATCTCCCTTAGCTGGTCAAGGCTTTGCCAGTAATCGACATGTAATCCTGCGGCGTAGGCGGCACCAAGTGCGGTGGTCTCAATTACCTCTGGACGGATCACCGGCATATTCAAAATATCGGCCTGGAACTGCATGAGCGTTTCGTTTTTGACCATGCCACCATCGACTCTGATTTCTGTGAACTCTAATCCCGCATCGCTCTTAGCCGCATCCAAAACTTCAGCGGTTTGAAAAGCGGTGGCCTCCAAGCTGGCCCGAGCTATATGTCCTTTGTTAATAAACCTTGTCAGCCCAACCAGCACACCACGGGCATCACTTCTCCAGTGCGGGGCGAATAAGCCGCTAAAGGCGGGAACCAGATAGGCCCCACCGTTGTCATCCACTGTTTTTGCAAGCTCTTCCACCTCTGCGGATTCTTTGATGATTCCCAAATTGTCTCTTAGCCACTGAACGAGTGAACCGGTGACCGCAATCGAGCCCTCGAGGGCGTAGACAGGCTCATGGTTTTCGAGTTGATAGCAAACAGTTGTTATCAGACCGTTTTTCGAGTGAACAATCTCGGTGCCAGTGTTGACAATCAAAAAGTTTCCGGTTCCGTAGGTGTTTTTTGACTCACCCTTGGCGAATGCGGTTTGACCAAATGTTGCCGCCTGCTGGTCCCCTAGGATTCCAGTGATTTTTACCTCCCTTAGGAGGTTATTTGTCTCAACTGTTCCAAACTCGCTAACTGAGGGTTGGATGGTTGGCAGCATGCTTGAAGGGATATCGAATTCTTTGAGCAAGTCTTGATCCCAATCCAGGGTTTTCAGGTTCATAAGCAGAGTCCTGCTGGCGTTGGTCACATCAGTTTTGTGCTCACCGCCGTTTACTCCCCCGGTTAGATTCCACAACAACCAGCTGTCGGTTGTTCCAAACATCAGATCACCGCGATCGGCTTTTTCTCTCGCGCCCTCAACGTTTTCCAGAATCCAGATAATCTTTGATGCCGAGAAATATGGTGCGAGTGGAAGGCCCGTTTTTTCCTTGTATTTCTCTGTGTTGCCCTGCGAGAGCCTGTCAACAATCGGTTGAGTTCTGGTGTCTTGCCA